>JAATFR010000371.1 GCA_015655095.1 Hyphomicrobiales bacterium
CTCGAAGTGCGCCAGCCGATCCTGACCAACACGGACCTTGAAAAGATCCGTATGATTGGCGAGGTGCCGGACAATCATTTCCGTACAGAAACGATCGACATCAGCTATCCGGTCGAACAAGGCCCGTCGGCCATGGCCGATATGCTGGAGAAGCTTTGCGAACGCGCCGAGCAGGCCGTCGGAAACGGCTTCAACATCATCATTCTGTCGGACCGGCTGATCTCGGCCACACGCATTGCGATCCCCTCGCTACTCGCGACATCGGCCGTGCATCATCACCTGATCCGCAAGGGATTGCGGGCGGCGGTCGGACTCGTGGTGGAAACCGGCGATGCGCGCGAAGTGCATCACTTCGCGCTGCTGGCCGGCTATGGCGCGGAAGCGATCAACCCCTATCTGGCGTTCGAGACCATCGAGGCGATGCTGCCCGATCTTGATGAAGACATCTCGCCCTATGAAGCGACCAAGCGCTACATCAAGGCTGTCGACAAGGGGTTGCTCAAGGTCATGTCCAAGATGGGCATCTCGACCTACCAGTCCTATTGCGGCGCGCAGATATTCGACGCCATCGGGCTTGCCTCCGATTTCGTGAAGCAATATTTCACGGGCACGGCGACGATGATCGAAGGTATCGGCATCAAGGAACTGGCGGAGGAAACCTTCCGCCGCCATGCGGACGCCTTCGGCAACTCCCCGGTGCTGCGCAGCATGCTGGAAGTGGGTGGCGAATATGCCGTGCGCGTGCGCGGTGAAGCCCATGCCTGGACGGCGGATTCAGTGCGCGATCTCCAGCATGCCGTACGCGGCAATGCGCAGGAGAGCTATCTGGCCTTCGCCAAGGGCATCAATGAGCAAGATGAACGCCTGCTGACGATCCGCGGCCTCTTCGAGATCAAGATGGCTGAGGATGTCGGCCGCGCGCCTGTACCGCTCGATGAGGTAGAACCTGCCTCAGAGATCGTGAAGCGTTTCGCTACCGGCGCCATGTCCTACGGCTCGATAAGCCGGGAGGCGCACACGACGCTCGCCATCGCCATGAACCGGATCGGCGGGCGCTCCAACACCGGCGAGGGCGGCGAGGAAGCAGACCGCTTCAAGCCAATGGCGAACGGCGACTCGATGCGTTCAGCGATCAAGCAGGTGGCCTCCGGCCGCTTTGGCGTGACGGCTGAATATCTGGTCAACGCCGACATGATCCAGATCAAGATGGCGCAGGGCGCCAAGCCCGGCGAAGGCGGACAGTTGCCTGGCCACAAGGTGGATGCGGTGATCGCCAAGGTGCGCCACTCAACCCCCGGCGTCGGCCTTATTTCTCCGCCGCCGCACCATGACATCTACTCGATCGAGGATCTGGCCCAGCTCATTTTCGACCTGAAGAACGCCAATACACAGGCGCTCATTTCGGTGAAGCTCGTGTCCGAGGTGGGCGTGGGCACGGTGGCGGCCGGCGTCTCCAAGGCGCGCGCCGACCATGTGACGATTTCGGGCTTTGAAGGCGGCACGGGCGCATCGCCCCTCACCTCCATCAAGCACGCCGGCAGCCCATGGGAGATAGGCCTTGCCGAAACCCACCAGACGCTTGTGATGAACCGGCTCCGCGGCCGCATCACGGTGCAGGTGGACGGCGGCCTGCGCACCGGGCGCGACGTCATCATCGGCGCACTGCTGGGCGCAGATGAATTCGGCTTCGCCACCGCGCCGCTGATCGCGGCTGGCTGCATCATGATGCGCAAATGCCATCTGAACACCTGCCCGGTGGGTGTCGCGACACAGGACCCCGAACTTCGCAAGCGGTTCGTGGGCACGCCAGAGCATGTCATCAACTACTTCTTCTTCGTCGCTGAGGAAGTGCGCGAATATCTCTCGAAGATGGGGGTGCGCACGCTCAATGAACTCGTCGGCCAGATGGATATGCTCGACCGCCGCAAGGTCATCAATCACTGGAAGGCCCAAGGGCTCGACTTCACGAAGATGTTCCTGAAGCCCGATGCGCCGGAAGGCGTGTCGATCTTCAAGAACGAGGATCAGGTCCACCTGATCGACAAGGTGCTCGACCGCAAGCTCGTCGAACTCGCTCATGACGCGATCGAGACGAAAAAGCCGGTCCTTATCGAAATGCCGATCTGCAACACAGACCGGACGGCGGGCACCATCCTGTCGAGCACCATCGCGCGCCGCTATGGCCACGAAGGACTGCCCGACGATACGGTTCATGTGAAGTTCAAGGGCACCGCCGGGCAGAGCTTCGGCGCATGGGTCACCCATGGCGTGACGCTGGAGCTTGAGGGCACCGCCAACGACTATGTCGGCAAGGGCCTCTCGGGCGGACGGCTCATCATCTACCCGCCGTCGAACGCCAAGATCGTGCCTGAAAATTCGATCATCGTTGGCAACACGGTGCTTTACGGCGCGATTTCGGGCGAGGTCTATTTCAACGGCATCGCCGGTGAACGCTTCGCTGTGCGCAACTCCGGCGCGGCCGCCGTGGTCGAGGGCACGGGCGATCATGGCTGCGAATACATGACCGGCGGTGTTGTCGTCGTGCTCGGCCTCACGGGCCGCAACTTCGCGGCGGGCATGTCCGGCGGCATCGCCTATGTGCTCGACGAGGATGGCATGTTCGAGCGGCGCTGCAACCTCTCGATGGTCGATCTTGAGCCGGTCGAGGCGGAGCACGAGCTGATGGAGCGTCTGCGTCACCAGAGCGGCGATCTGGAAAGCCATGGCCGGGTCGATGTCATGTCCGACATGTCGGGCCATGACGCCGAGCGGCTTTATCAGCTCATCGAGAACCATGCCCGTTACACCGGATCAGGCAAGGCGAAGCGCATTCTGGCGGCGTGGGAAGAGTATCTGCCCAAATTCCGCAAGGTTATGCCGGTTGAATATCGCCGGGCCCTGAAGGAAATGGACATGAAGAAGCGGGGCGCCGTCGAAGCCGGTGTGCTCGTGGCAGGAGAATAAGCGAATGGGTAAAATTACAGGCTTTCTTGAAGCCGACCGGCAGGACCGCAAGTATCTGCCGGCCTCAGACCGCATTCGCAATTTTCGCGAGTTCGTGATCCCGCTTGACCAGTCGGCCCTGCGCACCCAGGCGTCGCGCTGCATGGACTGCGGCATCCCCTACTGCCACAACGGATGTCCGGTGAACAACCAGATCCCGGACTGGAACGATCTCGTCTACCGCGAAGATTTCGAGGAGGCATCGCGCAACCTGCACTCGACGAACAATTTCCCCGAGTTCACAGGCCGCATCTGCCCCGCCCCGTGCGAGGCGTCATGCACGCTCAACCTCACGGAACAGCCGGTCACGATCAAGACCATCGAATGCGCCATCGTGGATCGCGCGTGGAACGAAGGCTGGATTGTGCCGCAAGTGCCGGTCGTCAAAACCGGCAAGCGCGTGGCCGTGGTAGGTGCCGGACCCGCAGGTCTTGCCTGCTCCCAGCAGCTCGCCCGCGCGGGCCATGATGTGCATCTCTATGAACGTCAGGCGAAGGCCGGCGGCTTGCTGCGCTACGGCATCCCCGACTTCAAGATGGAAAAGCACCTGATCGACCGGCGCGTGGCACAGATGGAAGCGGAGGGCGTGACCTTCCACACCAATGCGCATATCGGCGTCAATGTGCCCGTGCAGAATCTGGTCGACGAGTTCGACGCCATCATATTGACGGGCGGCTCCGAAAAGCCGCGCGATCTGCCGGTGCCGGGCCGGGAGCTGGACGGCGTCCATTTCGCGATGGATTTCCTGCGCCAGCAGAACAAACGCGTCAGCGGCGAGTCGCTCGGTAACGCGCCCGAGCTTCTTGCCAGCGGCAAGCATGTGGTGGTGATCGGTGGCGGCGACACTGGTTCAGACTGCATCGGCACCTCGTTCCGTCAGGGCGCGCTTTCAGTGACGCAGCTTGAAATCATGCCGCAACCGCCCGAGAAGGAAAACAAGCTGCTGACATGGCCGGACTGGCCTTTGAAAATGCGCACCTCGTCGAGCCAGGCCGAAGGCGCAGTGCGCGATTTCGCCGTGCTGACTACGCGCATCATTCCCAACGGCAAGGGCGGTATCCGCGGCATCGAGTGCGTCCGTGTGGATGACAAGATGCAGCCAATCGAAGGCACGCAGTTCGAGATCAAGGCCGAACTGGTCCTGCTCGCCATGGGCTTCGTCAATCCGGTCCATGAGGGGATGCTGAGCGATCTCGGCGTCGAGTTCGATCCGCGCGGCAACGTCAAGGCCGATGTGCTGCAGTACAAGTCGAGCCTGCCCAAGATCTTCAGCGCAGGCGACATGCGCCGTGGCCAGTCCCTCGTCGTCTGGGCCATCCGCGAAGGCCGCCAGTGCGCCCATTCTGTTGACAAGTTCCTGATGGGCCGGACCGACCTGCCCCGCTAGAACCCTCCTCCTCCCGGACCCTGTCCGGGAGGAGCCGCGCCTCGCGATCAGTCGTCGGCCCGCCATGGGTCGAGGTCAGGCTCGTGGCCCACCAGCGCCAGACCCGAGGCGATGGAATGGAGTTCCGCCCCGGAGCCTGTCCGGCCCAGATCGAACCGATCCGTGAACAGACGGCGCACGGCGGGCACCAGCGACGAGCCGCCGGTGAGAAACACACGGTCGATCGCCTCTGCCTTCAGGCCTGCGCTTGCCAGCGCCCGGTCGATGGCCGCCTCGATCAGCCCCAGTTCCGGCGCGATCCAGCTCTCGAACCGCTCGCGCGATACCCTCCCCTTCAACGAAAGCTTCGGCGCGTCGAACAAGAATTCGGCTTCCTTGTTCGCGGAAAGCGCTTCCTTCAGGCGTGAAATCTTGTCGGGACTTAGTTCTCATATGAGAATTTATAATAAAATCATAATAAGATCATAATAAAATACTGAAAATAGATTAGAATACATACCGAATACCATTAATTCATATAAGTAAAAATAAAGGCGGTAGATTATGACCCTCTTATATATTAGGCAGATCATTAACGATACAAATACTGTTTTTTCCATCAACTCTTTTGATAAAATGAATAACGGAACGATCAGACCCGCTGACAGCTCAAGTCCGGAAATAAATCTGGGAAACCAAATAGCTGCAAAAATATTAAGTAATGAAATTTATGCATTGAATTGGGCTGGAGTTTCGTGGGAGCCAAACTACAAAATTTTGACCCGTGACAATAGCGATGCCGGAATTAAATTCTACGCGAGCGGCGACAATATTATTGTAGAAAACCTCAGAAAACTTGAGAAAATAGGCAGAATGGCAATAAAAAGTGGCGTAGAGAGAAATATAATTATACAATTTAGGATGTCAGAAAGCGATAAAAATAGGTATTCAATACGTTTTCTCCCAGATAATTTGGAGGATACATTTTTGGAATACTACACACATAACCCTTCAACTGGCGTAGATACTAAAGTTGATTTCAGTACTCTTTTTGAATACCTAGGCAATTACTTTATCATATAATATTTTTACATTAGCACTAACATGAAATAGAGGAGCGGTTTAAAGGGAGATACCTGAAAAACGAGAAGCATTATGGGTTAAGCTTTATTGAGTGAATATTGCACTAATAACGGTCAGCTTGGAGAGCGGAAATTATTGTACGCCAAGATGGTTTTTGTACTTTCTGACTCCAACCAACGGCACGCGGTGAAACTTGCTGGAAGCAGGTATCCGGAGCCACTTTCTCAATAAACACGGCGACAATATCAGCGACTGGACCAAACTTGCCGTCGAGCACATGCTCGCCTGCGACACCTGCACCATGAACGTTAACCACTGCTGCGCTTCACCGGACTACGCCCATTCCCGCTTTTTCTGCCAGAAAGACGGTCGTACTCATCAGCGAGAGAATGGGGGTGCGGAATGAACGACGAAAGCTACCGCCTCGCTCAAAGCCAAGCCAGTAAAAGGCTGGCTGAAGCCCTCACAAAATTCTCACGCGCGCATGAGACACCCGTTCAAACTATACCCTCCCAGCCGCCTCATGCGCGCAAAACCCTGGCATAATTTTGCGCGCCCCTTTGGTCTGATTTTAGTCCGCCGTTGACACTTGCGGCCGGTCCGCATGAGTGTGGAAGCTGAGCGCGGAGCGGCACGCCGCCACCTCGCCGCCCGGGGCCGAAAAATGCACGAGGTGCGCAGGCTCGCCCGGGGCCGCGAAGGCAAGCACCGTGTTCGTCGTCCCGAAATCGATTCCGATGCTGCTCTGGCTCACCCTGTCTCCAATACCGGATCACGCGTGGAGCGGCCTGATTTAAGGGCAAGGCGCGCGCCCGGCAAGCCCGGCTTTCCGCTCTCGTCTTTCCGCCCATACCAAAGCAGGCTAGTCTCCGCAAGGCTGGCGCGTGAGGGATGCCTGCGACAACGGCCGATGGCTATTCGATAGAGAAAGATTCCTCTGAAAGGGACACAAGGAGTCATGCGTGGCGATGCACAGGCAACATCGAGACCAGATCTCACGATTTCGATTGCCTCCTATGACCGGCCCCTGCTGCTTGAGCGCTGCATCCGTTCCTGCCTCGCCCAGCAGAACAAGCTCGGCCTCACCTATGAAATCCTGATCACCGACAATCATCCAAGCGGCAATGGCCTTGAAGCCGTCGAGAAGATCGCGCCCGAAACCGGCATTCCCATCCGCTATCAGCGCGAGCTTGCCCGCAATATGTCCGTGCTGCGCAATGCGGGCATCCATGGCGCCCGGGGCGAACTTCTCGCCATTATTGACGATGATGAATTCGCCGATCCGGACTGGCTGGATGAACTTGTCGGTACGCTTCGCAGAACGGGCGCGGACATCGCCGTCGGCCCGCGATTTGCCATTTTCGCCGCCGGAAAGCCTCCGGCCTATGATCCGCAAGGCCAGTATTTCGCGCGCGATTTCCATCTGCCGCCCGACAGCGTGATCAAGCTTGTCCGCTCCGACGGCAAGCCGCTGGTCGGGCTCGGCACCGGCAATTCTGTCTTCAGGGTTGATAACTGCTTTCGCGCCTCTCAAGTGGCGGAGCCCTTCAGCCTCGCGTTCGGCGATGCGGGCGGAGAAGATTCCGAGCTTTTCATCCGTCTGTTCCGCGAAGGGCGCATGCTTGTCTGGGCGGCGGGCGCAAGGGTCACGGAGATTGTGCCCGAGCATCGCACCAAGATCGCCTATCGCCTCATCCGCACCAAAAGAGAAACGCAGATCTACGTCACGATCTACCTCCATTACACCCACATGCCGCATCTGGTCTGGCTTCAGTTGATGGCGAAGGGCCTGATCCAGCTCACGGCGGGCGCGCTCATCGCTTTCGGCACGCTGGAGCATCTGTCAAAAAACCGCATCCGGGGACGGTTGCTGATGGCCCATGGCATCGGCAAGCTGGGCTGGCGGCAGCCGGTCGGCTTTATTGACGAACCCTCGTTCGAATCCGTATCCCCGGAGACGGCGGAGAAATCCTGAACGGCGCGACTGGTCCGTTCCCTGCATTCCGCAGGCAATACTCCCGTCCAATGGACGCGGGAAACTCCATGATTGAAGGCAATTTCGATGAAACTGGCACTTTGGCAGACCCAGGGTTTTCCCGGCGATGTAGAGGGAAATCTGGCATCGCTTGAACGCATCGCGCAGTCCGCAGCCGCAGGCGGCGCGGAATTGCTGCTCCTGCCCGAGCTTTGGCTTACAGGCTACAATCTGCCGGAGCTGATCCCCGCCCTTGCCGAGCCCGCCGATGGCCCTTCCTTCAGCCGGATCGCCGATATCGCCCGGCGCAACAACATCGTGATCGCCTACGGTTATGCCGAGCGCCCGTCTCCTGAGCAGCCTGTCTATAATTCTGTCCAGGTCGTGGGCACGGCGGGTGCGCCGCTCGCCCATTACCGCAAGACGCACCTGTTCGAGTGCATGGAAAAATCGCTCTACACGCCGGGGGATGTTTTCGAGCCGCCGTTCAGCCTCGGCGAATGGAAGATCGCGCTTCTCATTTGCTATGATGTGGAATTCCCCGAGAATGTCCGCACCCATGCGTTGGCCGGTGCCGACCTCATTCTCGTCCCCACCGCGCTTTCGCCGGAATTCACCAATGTGCCCGACTGGTTCGTGCCTGCCCGCGCGGTCGAGAACACGCTCTTTATCGCCTATTGCAACCATTGCGGCGTGGAAAACGGGCTGCTCTTTCTCGGTGGCTCAAAGCTTGCCGGACCTGATGGACGGACGATTGCGGCAGCGGGCGAGGGCGAAGCGCTGCTCATCGCCGAAATCGATCTTGCCGCGCGCAAGAAGGCCGCGCCGACCTTCCCCTATCTGCGCGATCGTCGACCGGAGCTTTACACGTCTCTCGACAAGGGCTGAAATCCGCTCATTGAATGTGCTCTCTTTGCGTGCAAAAGGCGGGATTTCACCAATATGGTCAGTAACGCCATAGCGTATCGCCTCCGCCGCCTGACGCCGGATCAGCTTGCAGAGCGCAGCAGATCCGAGACGACCCGCTCCAGCCCCTTGATCGTCGAGCAACTGACCGTGCGGTCGCAATAAGGCGACAGGGCGCGCATTTCGCTGTCGCCAGTGTTCCACAGCGACTTTCCTTCCGGGTTGAGCCAGATCACCTGTTTGACCCGGGCATGAATTTTTTTCAGAATATCCGCGCGCGGGTTGCCATTGTTGGAGCGCGCATCGCCCAGAATGAGCACGGTGGTGCTGTGGTCGAGGTCGTTGATCGCCAGCGCTTCCAGATCTCTGAAAGCCCGCCCGTAATCCGTCGAACTGCCGCCGAACTCGCGCAGCGTTTCCACCATCGCCTTTTCCAGATCGCGTTTTTTGAAAATATCCGTCACCTCGCCCAGCTGACCTGAGAAGGCGAAGGAGCGAACCTCCGGCAGCACTTCCTGCACGGAATAGAGAAACATCAGCAGGAACTGGGAAACCTGCGCAACCGACCCGGAGACGTCGCAGACGGCGATCACTTTAGGCCGGTCGACTTTCGATTTCTTCCAGATCGTGTGAAACAGCAGCCCGTCGAAGCCCGTGTTCGCGCGGATCGTGCGCCGCACGTCGAGCATGCCCCGCCGGGTCACGGTCTTGCGCCGGGAATGCAGCGCGACGAGCCGTTTCGCCATCTTGCGCACGACGATGCGCAGAAAGCGCATGTCCGAGCGGTCGACGTTTGAGAGTCGCACCTGCGACAGCACTTCCTCGCGCAACTGGCGTCCGGTGTTTTTGGTGAAAAGCTCAAGCTGCTTTTCCACATAGTCGCGCACCTGCTCGCGCAACCCGTCGCGAGCCTCGCGCATCCGCTCCACCTTCACGGTTTCGCCGTCGCGCTCCGCCCCCTCAATGCGATCGTTGAGGACGTCGAGCCCCATGATCTCCATCATGCGCCGCGTATACATGCCGCGCTGGGTGAAGAGACGTATACGGTTGAGGTTCACCTGCCGCGCCGCCTCCGCCAGCGCCATCTGAAGCGCCGCCTGATCGCCGCTGGCGAGAAGGCCCGCCAGATCCTGCGGTGCGCCGTCGCCCGCCCGCTCGCCGTTCAGCCCGCCGGAACCAGAACCCGGCATGCCTCCCGATTCCCCCTTCTTGCCCTCATTCCCGGAATCACTCTCTTCCGCGGATGGGTCCTGAGACGGCGGATTTTGGGTGAACTGGTCGAAGGCGAAGAAACGATCAAAGGTCTCGCCGAAGGCTTCCTTGTCGTCCTGCGATTTCGCCAGCGCATGGGAGAGGGCGGCGCGAAGCGTCGTGCGGTCATCATAGCCGACCAGCGCCAGCGCCCGGCCCGCATCGATCGATTCAGACGTGGAAATCCGCACGTCGGCAGACCTCAACGCCCGGATGAAATCGGCAAGGACCTCGCTCATCGCCTAGCCCACCAGACGCGCCGAGGCCTCGCGCGACTGGGCGACCAGCGCGTTCACATCGGAGTCCACATTGTCGATGTCCTCCTGAAACTTGAGCAGCACATTGAGCGTGCGGCGCACCAGTTCGGCATCGAGTTCCCGGGCATGAAGCAGCACAAGCGTCCGCGCCCAGTCGATGGTTTCGCTCACCGCAGGCTGCTTCTTCAGTTCGAGCTTGCGCAAGCCCTGCACAAAGGCGACCAGTTCCGCGCGCAGGTTCGCCTGCACTTCGGGCACGCGCGTGGCGATGATACGTTGCTCAAGCTCTGAATCGGGAAACGGAATATAGAGATGCAGGCAACGGCGCTTCAGCGCATCGCCGATCTCGCGCGTATTGTTCGAGGTCAGGAACACGATAGGGGTGTGCTTCGCCCTGATGGTGCCAAGTTCGGGCACGGAAATCTGGTAGTCGGACAAGAGCTCCAGCAGGAAAGCCTCGAACTCATCGTCCGACTTGTCGATCTCGTCGATCAGCAGCACGGCCCCTTCCTGCGACCACAAGGCCTTCAGCAAGGGCCGGGGTTCAAGAAATTCCTCGCTGAAGAAGGTGTCGTCGAACTCATGAAGCCGGGTCATGGATTCCTTGAGCCCCTTCGTCCCCTCCATCAGGTCGCCCAGCTTCTCCTTCAGCACCTGCGTATAGAGAAGCTGCTTGCCGTATTTCCACTCATAGAGCGCCTTCGATTCGTCAAGCCCCGCATAGCATTGCAGGCGGATGAGCGGCTTGCCCAGCATCTGGGCGGTCGCCTTGGCAAGCTCCGTCTTGCCGACGCCAGGCGGGCCTTCGACCAGAACAGGCTTTTCCAGCCGCTGGCTCAAAAAGATTGAGGTCGCAATATCCGCGTTGCAGATATAGCCGAGTGACGCAAAGTCGGCCTCAATCGCAGCAATATCTGCCGCAGCGCCCGCCTTGGGGGCGCCGGTCTGTGTACCTGTCAAATCCCTGTCTCCGGCGCGAACGCTGCGCCCTTCCCTTGGTGTTATGAGTTTCGTTTGCCACAGGCTAGCACATGCGCGGGTCCTGTCGAGATTGGCGCTCTGCGCTTGCCGTGCTGGCAATTGCCGCCGGGGCCGCTAAACTCCCCGCCAATACTAATGAAACGACAGGGAATGCCCCATGACGACCATCAATCCCGTGACAGACCTGACGCTCGAAGGCGATGTCGCCGTCCTCACCCTCAATTCTCCGCCGGTGAATGCGCTCTCGGCTCCCGTCCGCGACGGCATCTTCAACGGCATCAAGCAGGCCATCGACAATCCGGCCGTCAAGGCCGTGGTGCTGATCTGCGAGGGACGCACCTTCATCGCTGGCGCGGACATCACCGAATTCAACAAGGCGGCGACGGGCGCGAGCCTGTTCGACGCCCAGGCCATGATCGAGAACGCCTCCAAGCCCGTGGTCGCCGCCATCCATGGCACCGCGCTCGGCGGCGGTCTTGAGGTCGCGCTCACCTGCCATTACCGCGTCGCGGTGCCGTCCGCCAAATGCGGCCTGCCCGAGGTCAATCTCGGCCTGCTGCCGGGCGCAGGCGGCACCCAGCGCCTGCCCCGCATCGTCGGCGCCGAGCGGGCGCTGGAAATGGTGACGGCGGGCACTCATGTCGGCGCGAAGACCTGTAAGGAAATCGGCCTTGTCGATGAACTGGTCGAGGACGGCAAGCTGCGCGAGGGCGCTATCGCCTTCGCCAAAAAGATCGTGGCCGAGGGCCGTCCGCTCAAGCGCGTGCGCGACACGGATGACAAGGTTGCCCCGGCCCGCGGGAAACCGGAAATCTTTGCCGAATTCCGCAAGGCCCACGCCCGCAAGTTCCGCGGCTTCCTCGCGCCGGAATATAACATCCAGTGCATCGAGGCGGCCGTGAACCTGCCCTTCGATGAAGGCATCAAGGTCGAGCAGAAGCTCTTTCGCGAACTCATCACGGGCGTGCAGTCCGCCGCCCAGCGCCATGTCTTCTTCGCCGAGCGGCAGGTCTGGAAACTGCCGGACGTTCCCGCCGACACGCCCCAGATCGATGTGAAGAAGGTCGGCATCATCGGCGCTGGCACCATGGGTGGCGGCATCGCCATGAACTTCCTCAATGCGGGCTTTCCCGTCACCATCGTGGAAACGAAGCAGGAAGCGCTGGATCGCGGCATTGCCACCATCCGCAAGAACTACGAGAACACGGCGAAAAAGGGTCGCCTGACGCTGGACGATGTCGAAAAGCGCATGGGTCTTCTCAAGGGCAGCCTCGCCCTTGACGACCTTGCCGATTCCGATCTCGTGATCGAGGCCATTTTCGAGAACATGGCCGTCAAGAAGGACGTATTCGGCAAGCTCGACAAGATCGTCAAGCAAGGCTCCATCCTCGCCACCAACACTTCGGCGCTCGACATCAATGAAATCGCGACCGCCGTCAGCCGCCCCGAAGCGGTCATCGGCCTCCATTTCTTCAGCCCGGCGAACGTGATGCGGCTGCTGGAAGTGGTGCGCGCCGACAAGACCTCGAAGAGCGTCATCGCCACCTCGATGGCCATCGCCAGGAAGATCGGCAAGATCGCAGCCCTTGTCGGCGTCTGCCCCGGCTTTGTCGGCAACCGCATTCTCGCCCAGCGTCAGCGCGAGGCGCAGAAGCTCATCCTC
>JAATFR010000176.1 GCA_015655095.1 Hyphomicrobiales bacterium
TGCCGCTGGCCGATGCGCTGAAAGGCCGGGATCAGCGCACTCTTTCCCTGCTGGATATGGCCTGCGGCACGGGTTCCTTCGTGGCGGATCTGAAGGCTTCATATCCCCGCCTCAATGTCACGCTCTGCGATCTCTCGCCCGCCTATCTGGCGGAGGCGCGCAAGCGTCTGCGCGGGCGGCGCGCGCTCAGCTTTCTGGAAGCCAATGTTGAAAGCGTGCCTTTGCCCGACGAAAGCCAGGACGCGATCAGTTTCATCTATCTTTTCCATGAACTGCCGCCCAGAGTGCGCCGCACCGTCGCGGCTGAAATCGCTCGTCTGCTCAAGCCGGGCGGCGTGGCGGTGATCGTCGATTCATTGCAGACGGGCGATGATCCCGAAAGCGACGCGCTGCTGGAGTTCTTTCCGGTCGGCTTTCATGAGCCCTATTTCCATTCTTATCTGGCGGAGGATTTCCCGGCCCTGTTCGCGCGCGCGGGTCTGAACTTCGAGGGGCAAAAACCCGCCTTCCTTTCCAAGGTGATGGTGGTGCGAAAGGCGGGGTAGTGCTTGTTTACCGGACGGGACATTCGTTCGACAGGCGGGATTTAAGATCGGGAAGACGCAGGCGCGAGGTGCTTTCACGAAGATCCTTCACGCTTTCCAGCAATGTTTTCTTTCTGCCTATTCTCGATATGAGTTTCCCTAACCGCTTGATAATCCAGTCAGCATGGCGGGTGACATACGGGGTGATGGCCGTTATGCCAAGGGCGATGAGGGCAATGCCAGCCAGCAGATTGGCGCCGGGGATGATGGTTACAAGCGCCAGACCCATCGCGGTGATGCCCGCGCCTGCGGCTAAAAGCACTTTTGATGTGGTTTTGGAAAAATTTAGTTTTCCCGTAATTTTTGGCTTCACATTTTTTGTGAGAAAGCGGACGAAAGAGGACTCCCGCTCCGTATCGTGGTTTTCATGGACATTATGAAGGCCGGACGTGCCGTCTATGATTTTCCTGAATGAGGATGCAGGCAAACCGGCTTCAACGTCGGCTTCACTCAGGAGTCCGGAACTGTTCATCACCATGGTCAGGCGAAGGAGCTTGTCATGGCTGTGATTGAGCGCATCCGCGTATGTGCCCATGGATTCCTGTCCGTGGACGGAAATCAAATTTATACGAGTGACCTGCGACTCGACGAAGCGGCCATATATGGAGGTGACGGCTTCTGTGACGTCTTCATTGAATTGCACGAGCGCTGAAATCTGATTTTTATGTATCTGTTCGATCAGGCTGTTTTTTGCTTCCGCGAGAGCGTCGTCGTTGATCGAGGAGCCGCTTTGCGACAATGCCTGTAATATTTTCGTATAGCTTGGGTGGTGCTTGTTGATGCTGGCGCGATATTGTTTTGCCTTGGAGATGAATGTTCCTGCACCCCTCACGGTATCGCAGTCGGCGAAACTTTTCTGGAATGTCGATAAGTCTTCTTTTATCTTTTCATGGAGACGTCTGCTGATATTCTCGGAAAATTTACGATCAAAGGCCTCAAGGGCTGATTGGGCGTGCCGGTCCAGCGTCGCCATCATTTCATCCTGATTTTTTATATCCGATGATGAAACAGTCTGGCGAAGCGTGTCGCGAAAGGCGGAAATTCTCAGTCTCTGTTCTGCAATCGCCTTCAAATCCTTCGATGTGTTCAGTGAAGGCATTCTTGCAGCCATGTTGTCATGGATAGAGGCCGCGCCGTTCTCTACCGTGATACGCAAATTCCGGTATGCGTTCTCCCTGCTTTCCTGGATCGACCCGACCAAGTCTTGTCTTTCGGTATTATTTGAAGTGTTGGCGTTGTGTCTGCTTTCATATTTTCTGCAAGTGGCTTCAATGTCCGCAAGCCATGTCCGGACGGTGGCAGTGAATTTGACGCAATCGCTGTTTTTTGCATCCCGGAGTGTTTTTCTGGCGAACCTTTCCTCAAGGTCGCTGAATTTTTTTTCAATCTTTATGCAGACTGAATTTTCTTTTTCATTGGCCGCGCCTGTTCCTGCGAGGCTGATGGCCGGTGACGGACGACCTTCCTGTTGTGCGGGATGAGTCTGATTTTTGCTGACCCGGCACCATATGCGCTGGATGACGGATGGTTCTGCCTTGTCCTTCGGTGGACCTGGCCTGGGAACGGGCACAGAAAATTCAGCCGTCTGACCGTTGATGGAACGTCGGAAATTGCTGACGAGTTTTTCTCCGGATCGATAAAGGCGGCTATGTGCGGGGTTTCGCCCGGGGCCAAATATATTTCTGGCTTGTGAGGGTGAATTTTCGAAGCTGTGAATGGGTGCGGGCATTCCGGCTACCTGTTCATAATTAAAATATGTAAACTTAAGGTGCTTTTTGGATCATGGAGTCACTGTGATAGTGTAAATATAATGCACTGAGTTATTTGATCTCTAATTCTAGCGGCCGTTAATTAAGAAAACCTGAAATGAACGTATGCCGAAAAGCCCCGCTTTTATGCGCGGCAATTCCGGGCAAGATTATTGGGCAGGGAGACGGTAGCGAACAAGTTCCGTGCAATATCCGGTCGGTGTGGCTTGGTGGAAGCGGTGTGGGCGGTCCTAGCGCCCGGTCTGGCCGCGATGGCGCAGCAGATGGTCGGTGAGCACGCAGGCCATCATGGCCTCGCCCACCGGCACGGCGCGGATGCCGACGCAGGGGTCATGGCGGCCCTTGGTCAATATGTCCGTTTCCTCGCCTTTTATGTTCACGGTCTGGCGCGGTGTGAGGATGGAGGAGGTGGGCTTCACGGCGAAGCGGACCACAATGTCCTGTCCGGTGGAGATGCCGCCCAGAATGCCGCCCGCATGGTTCGAGCCGAAGAGGGGGCCGTCATTGCCCGCGCGCATCTCGTCCGCGTTGGTTTCACCGGTCAGGGTGGCGGCGGCGAAACCATCGCCAATCTCCACACCCTTAACCGCGTTGATGCTCATCATCGCGGCGGCAAGATCGGCGTCGAGCTTGCCGTAAATGGGTGCGCCCAGACCCACGGGCACGTCCGAGGCGACGATCTCGATGACCGCGCCGCAGGAGTAACCCGCCTTGCGGACACCGTCGAGATAATCCTCCCAGATGGGGGCTGTCTTGGCGTCGGGGCACCAGAACGGGTTGTTGCCGGTTTCCGACCAGTCCCAGTTGTCGCGGTTGATGGCGTGCGGTCCCATCTGCACGAGCGCGCCCCGAATCTGGACATGATCTGCGAGGAGGCTGGCTAACACCCGGCGGGCCACGCCGCCCGCCGCTACCCGCGCGGCGGTTTCCCGCGCCGAGGAGCGGCCGCCGCCGCGATAGTCGCGGATGCCATATTTCTGCCAGTAGGTGTAATCGGCGTGCCCGGGACGGAAGGATGTGGCGATATCGCCGTAA
>JAATFR010000190.1 GCA_015655095.1 Hyphomicrobiales bacterium
CGCGTCCAGAACAAGTCGAGATCGACACGATTGATGATTTCTGCGGTCGTTACAATCTTGAACCAGACTTTATCAAGAGTGATGTCGAAGGGTTTGAGCAACAGGTTTTCGAGGGCGGAAAATCCACGATAAGCCACTGCAAACCTGTCATAATCTTCGAGTTCTAGGAATTCTGGTGGACAAAAGGAATTTCAGAAATTTTCCATCAGCTTCGTCTAACTCATGACCTTATCGTCCTGTCAACAGGCGAGGATGCGCAAAGTCATTACTCTGAAGCCGGAGACAGCCTGCTCACGAGCGAATCAGTGGTGGACATCGGCTGTGTGTATCGCCAGCCAAAAAACAAATGGGTATAGGCAACCGCTGGTGCAATCACATTTGAGACATGGCATTTTCCCCCTTCGGCATCGATGATCAAGCAAAGCAGGTGGGGCCGGGTCGAAAAAGGTCAATCCACTCCGAACGACAAACACCGGGTGGAACCTCTCCGATGGAGGAACCGGAGAACCCAGGCGATAACACGGCGTACAGAATTGCTTGGCCTTACCTGAAAACCGGATTATGCCCTTTAATCGTGATGACAGACATGCACCGCGTTGCCGGGGAGATAGAGTTACGGCGCACCGTTCATGGACCTGCCTCGGGGTGAACCCACAGAATTGATAAAGAACGAACCGAAGAGAGGTTTACGAATGACGTCCATGGGTATCACCTGCCGCAGCTGCGGTTCGCATAATGTCAGTCTGTTTCTCGATCTGGGAGATCAGCCGCACTGCAACAGGCTCATCCCACCTGCTCTGGCAGACCAGCGCGAACCTTTCTATCCGTTGCGCGTGGGGTTCTGTCAGGATTGCACGTTGGTGCAGATCGATCACACTATCCCCAAGGAGAGCATGTTCTCGGACTATCCTTATGTCTCGGGAACCACAAAAACACTCGTCCAGCACTTCAAGGAAACAGCCGAACGTCTGATCAAAACCTATGATCTGAAATCCGGTGAGCTGGTCGTGGACATCGGCGCGAATGATGGAACCTGGCTCAAGCAATATCAGCCGTTCGGCCTGCGCGTCCTCGGCATTGACCCGGCCGCCAATGTGGTCGATCTCGCCCTGAAGAACGGCGTGCCCACCTGGGTGCGCTTCTTCAACGAAACCACAGCCGACGAAATCGTCGCAAAAGAGGGCAAGGCCTCTCTGGTCACGGCGGCCGGCGTGTTCTTCCATCTTGAAGAACTGCACAGCGTCATCAAGGGCGTCAAAAAGCTTCTGGCCGATGATGGCGTCTTCGTCGTGCAGGCGATCTATCTGGGTGGCATGATCGAAAACCTCGCCTTCGATCAGGTCTACCATGAGCATCTGGTCTATTATACGCTGAAGTCGATCGAAGCTCTGTTCGCCGGGCATGGGCTGGAGGTCTTCGAGGCAAGCCTCGTGCCTATCCATGGCGGCTCGCTTGAAATCCATGTCGCGCCAAAGGGCAAGCGTCCCATCGGTAAATCTGTCGATGCCATGCGCGCCGATGAGGCGGCCAAGAAATTCGCTGAATTTGAAACCTATGAGAAGTTCGCCGCCAATGTCTGGAAGCTGCGCGACGATCTGCTCGCTCTGCTCCGCCGCTATAAAGCCGAGGGCAAGAGCGTCTATGCCTATGGCGCGCCCGCCAAGGGCGCAACCCTGCTCAACAGTTTCGGCATAGGCCCCGATCTCGTGCAGCAGGCAACCGAAAAAAACCCGATGAAGGTCGGCTACATGATGCCGGGCTCGCGCATTCCCATCGTCGAGGAAGGTAACAAGCGGCCGGACGCCTATCTCGTGCTCGCATGGAATTTCCTGCCAGAATTCATTGCCAAGGAGCAGGCCTATTTTGCAGCGGGCGGTGAGTTCATCGTGCCTGTGCCGAAGTTGCAGGTCATCGGCAAAGATGCGCTGAAATGACAAGCCTTCCCTCGGCGATCGTGGTGGTCGGGGCAAGCGGCTTCGTGGGCCGGCATCTCGTCGAGGCCTTGGCCGGTCGCGTGGAAACACTGGTCGGCATCACGGGCTCGGCCCGCCCCGTGGCGGGTTGCACCCATGTTGCAGCCTTGGCAGATCTTTCCGCCGTGCCGGCGTTGCCCGCCGATACGGCGCTCATCCATGTGGGGGCCTACCGTTATGATTCCAGCCGCTTCGATCTGGTCCAAAGCGACATATTGCTGAACAACGCGGAGACGAATACCCGCATCTATCATTTCTGCGCAGAGCGCCATATCCGCGAGGTCCGTCTCGCCAGTTCCGTCGCCGTCTATGGTGCCGGCCTTGCCGTCATGGATGATGCGGTACCTGTCGATCTCAACGCCGCTCCCAATCAGGGAGAGGCTTTCTACGCCTGGTCCAAACGCTGGGCCGAGGTGCTGGCCGGGCTTTATGCCCAGCGCTTTGGCGTCAACAGCATCATCTTCCGTCTCTCCAATCCCTATGGCCCTTATGACAGCACCACACTGACCAAGGCGCATGTGGCCCCTGCCTTTGTCATGAAGGCCCTTAATGCCGATCCCGTCTTTGCCATCAAGGGCGACCCGATGGTCGAGCGGGACTTTATCTATGCCGGGGATGTGGTCGAGGCGTTCGTCAAATCTCTCGCCTGGAGCGGATGCAACGAAACCTATAATCTGTGCACGGGTCAAACGACCACGCTCCAGCATCTGGCGGAAACGGCGCTGCGTCTTGCCGGAAACAGCAAGCCCATCGAAGCCGGGCAGTCTGGCGCCTTTGGCCCGCCCAGACGGGTTTCGAGCGCGGATCGGGTCAGGGCCGCTTTTGGTCTTGATTTCACCAGCCTCGAAAATGGATTGAGACCCACCATCGAGTGGTATCGCAAGGAGTGGGAAGCGCATGGCTTCAACGGCTGATTCAGGGCGGCAGACCGAAACGACGATCATCCTCGGAGCGGACGGCTTTCTGGGCCGCAATTTCGTGCGCTATTTTGCCGAAAAGGGCTGGCCCGTCCATGCTGTCGGCCGCGAGGCAGGCGATCTCTCGGAGTGGGCGAATGTGGAGCGCATCTTCCAGGGGGCCCCGCCAGCCGGGCGCATCCTCCATCTGGTTACCCGCCAGCGCACAGGCCAGTCGCAATATGGCATTCAGGGCGAACTGATCGCCATAAACGCGCGCATCCATCTCAACGTGCTTGAGGCGTGGCGGCTTCACCAGCCCCAGGCGAAGCTCATCTCCACCGGCAGTTCCTGCGCTTTCCCGGAAATCGACCGCGCCATTGTGGAGGCTGATTTCCAGACCGGCCCCATGCACCCGAGCGTCCGTGGC
>JAATFR010000293.1 GCA_015655095.1 Hyphomicrobiales bacterium
CGCATGCCACAACTCAGTGCTGAGGTCAGTCGCAAAATGGCTGAAAAAGCGCAGAAATCCGCACAAGGTCGTCATCATCGCCATCGCGCGCAGGCTGATCACCATCGCAAATGCGATCCTGAAAACAGGCGAGGCATGGCGTCAACAGGTCAATTGATAGACACAATTTCTAGCGCGTTAGTTTCGCCAGAAGCCTGCCAAACTCATTGCGCTCGCGAGAGTTGAGGCGGGCAAGTTTTTCGCCATATCGGCCGGAGAGAGTGGCACGAGCTGCTGTCACCGTTTCCCCGCCCAACGGTGTCAGTTCAAGACGATGGCGACGTAAATCCTCGGGATCGATTGCGCGCAGTATGAAGCCCTTCGCCTGAAGATTCTTCAGGTGCAGCGTGATCGTCGGTTTGGGCATCGACAGGTGTCGTGCCAACTCCGCTGGATAGGGGCGCTCCTCCAACCCATCCAGGACGAAAAACTCCTTGGCCTCAAGGCCCAGCGCCTCGATCTCGGGGGCCGCCGCGGTGAGCGTCTCCGTCGAAAGCTGAAGGTTCAGCCTGAATATCCGCGCGGCGTCCGCCTCATCCATTAAAAATCCCAACCTTGATCATATTCCATTTCTGAACTATATTATTCCTGAACAATCCATCAACGACAACTCCTTGAGGTTCGAGCGATACGGTAGGTCCCAATCTGACGATCTCCAGACGAGATATCCTGATCGCAGCTGGTGCAGCGGCCGCGAACGCAGTCGGCACAACGCGTGCGGCGACATAATTCGAAAATAGTAGAAGGACAGGCGATTTGAAACGGGTTTCGTTCAAGAACAGAAATATCGACATCGCTGGAAATATCCATTTCCCGAACGGATTCGATGAGACGAAGTCCTATGGGGCAATTGTCTTGGCCACGCCCGGAAGCAGCGTGAAGGAGCAGGTTGGCGCGATCTACGCCGAGAAGCTGGCGGAGCACGGCTTTCTGGCCCTGACCTTCGACCCGTCATACCAGGGTGAAAGCAGCGGTGAGCCCCGCGAGCTGGAAGACCCGGCAGCCCGTGCCGAGGACATCCGCTGCGCCGTCGACTATCTGATGACGCTGTCCTTCGTTGGCGAGGAGCGCATCGGCCTGCTCGGCATCTGCGCCGGCGGCGGATATGCGATCAACGCGGCGTTGACCGAATACCGCTTCAAGGCGATCGGCACGGTCGTCGCCACCGACATCGGGCAAGCGTTCCGCCGCATGCTGCCGGACGTTCGCCAAAGTCTGGAAGAGGTCGGTAAACAACGGACTGCCGAAGCGCGCGGCGGCGCGCCGAGGCGCGATCCCTGGATTCCGGACAGTCTGAGAGAGGCGGAAGCGGCCGGCATCACGGACCCGGAGGTGTTCGAGGCCATCGAATTCTACAGGGAGTCGTGCCATCGCCATCCGAACTCCACCAATCGGCTGCTCTTCACAAGCTATGGCCATCTCCTGAGCTTCGATGCCTTCCATCTGGTGCCCGAGCTGCTGACGCAGCCTCTTCAGGTCATCGTTGGCGGACGGCGCGGCAACACTGATCAGTATGATGCCGGGCAGAGGCTGTTCGAGCGCTCATCGGCCACCGAAAAAGACTTCGTCGTCGTCGAGGGGGCCGGTCATTACGACATGTACGACAAGCCCGAGTACGTGAACTCAGCGATCGATCATCTGGTGCCGTTCTACGCCAAACACCTTGGCGCCTGAGCCAGGCGGTAGTTATGTCCAACAATGCAACAAAACCTATCTATCATCCTGCCGCCCTGTTCATTGGCGGCGAATGGATCTCTCCATCCGGCTCGTTGCGTCTCGACGTGATCAATTTTGCAACGGAGGAAGTCTTCGCCACCGTTGCAGAAGCGCTGGCCTAAAATGTCGACTGTGCCGTTTTGGCTGCGCGCAAGGGATTCGATTATGGGCCTTTTCCTTCTGGCGCTTCGTAACTGTCCGGTCTGACCGCTAGCGATGTCGGCGCAACGCTCCATGAGGGCATCAAAAGGCTCAGCCTCATCGAAGGAGCCCGTCATCAACCATCCGCGTGTAATCACCTGCCAGCGCCTTCGCGCCACCGCCGACGGGAACAAGGTGCAGGCCTCCACTCACGGCAGCGGCATAGTCGATCTGAGATTTGTCCGCCGCCTTCTCGGCGAAGAACATCGCCTTGTGGCGCGCTGAATCGCCCCGGGTCTGCCGGAGACCTTTAGCTTCACGTCACGCAACCATATCGAGCACGTCGCGCTGTGCATAGAAGTTCTCCTCAGCCTCGGCTGGCGGGATGTTTCCAATGGGGCCGAGGAGCCGACGGTTATTGAACCAGTCAACCCATCCGAGGGTGGCCATTTCCAGATCCTGCATGTTGCGCCACGGGCCCTGGCGATGGACCATCTCGGCTTTGTAGATATGAAGGGGACCGTGGCCCCAGTGGGGCCGCGTAAGCCCCGGAATGGTTGATCGTCTCAGCGAGGGCACGCTGATGGCGCGCCG
>JAATFR010000087.1 GCA_015655095.1 Hyphomicrobiales bacterium
CCGGAACCTCGTTCATCCGCGGCAATGAGGCATTTGGTCTCCGCGGCACTTGAGCCTAAGTTATCCCCGAACATGAGCCAGAAAACGGAGATCATGGCGACATGACCGAAACAGAAACGGCCGGCGAAACCGCCGCGCTCCTCATCGAGATGACCCTGCTGCTGGTCGATGATGACGCTCCCTTTCTCAGCCGCCTCGCCCGCGCCATGGAATCGCGCGGCTTTGCCGTGACGGCGGCAAGCACGGTGCGAGAGGGCAAGGAGTTCGCCCGGACGTTGAAGCCCGCCTTCGCGGTCGTCGATCTGCGCCTTGAGGATGGCAACGGACTTGAAGTGGTGAAAACCCTTCAGGAAGCCCGTCCCGATGCCCGTGTGGTGGTGCTGACCGGCTATGGCAACATCGCCACCGCCGTGACGGCGGTAAAGCTCGGCGCGGTCGATTATCTGGCCAAGCCCGCCGACGCCGACGACATTGAGGCCGCCTTGCTGGCGCGCAGCGGCGACAAGGCCGAGCCGCCGGAAAACCCGATGTCGGCGGACCGGGTGCGCTGGGAACATATCCAGCGCGTCTATGAGCTTTGCGACCGCAATGTTTCGGAAACCGCGCGCCGCCTCAACATGCACCGGCGCACTCTGCAACGCATTCTGGCCAAGCGCGCGCCAAGGTAAATTTTACCTTCTCATCACCTCAAACCGCGGGCGGGTCGATCAGACGCAGCACACGGCGCGCGGCAGTGCGGGCGAAATGCAGGGTCATGGCCTTGCGCCGGGCAGGCGGCAACCTCGCCTCGCCCGCCTCGCGCAGGATTTCCGCGCCATAGCGATCGGCGACGACAAGGCCGACATGATCGGGCAGGACCTCCCGGGGAAACTCGGGCGGCACCGCAAAATAGAACCGGTCGCAATAATCCAGATATTGCACCCATTTCTGGTCGGCCCGGAAATCCGCGAGGCTGGACTTTATCTCCATCACGATGATCTGTCCCGAAGGGCCCAGCGCCGCTATGTCCACCCTGCGGCCCGTAGCGAGCGGAAGTTCCGTCAGCGCCGTGTAGCCCATATCGGCCAGCAGACGGCAGACGC
Organism: Hyphomicrobiales bacterium; assembly: GCA_015655095.1. Taxonomy (GTDB): domain Bacteria; phylum Pseudomonadota; class Alphaproteobacteria; order Parvibaculales; family Parvibaculaceae; genus JAATFR01. Next base: position 1,083 of record JAATFR010000087.1, read on the forward strand.
CGCGCTGCACGCCCGCCGCCGTGGCGGATTGCCGCCCGTCATAAAGCAGGAACGCATCCGGCTCCGCCTCGACAAGGCTCAGGTTTTTGACGATATCATCGCTACTCATGTTCACCGCTGCCTGTGGCGAGAAATCCCGTAGCCCCCGGACATGAAAATTACCCCGGTTACTCTATCCCCGCCTGACGCAGACATTCATCCAGCCAGTAGCGCCGCCGCATCGCCTCGCGCGGATGCCCCGCGCTCCCTTCGATGGCGAGCGTGACGGCAGCATCCACGGCGGTGGCCATGCGGTAGCGCGCCATGTCGGGCTTTCCCCCCAGAAAAGCGCTATAGCCGCGCAGGATGGCGTCGCGCAGCGGGCCAAATCCCTCGAAATGGCGAAGGTCGGCCTCCGGCGCTCCGGCTCCCGCTTCCGCGAAGTCCACAAAGCCGATAGGACCTGTCCGTTCCGTATAGAGAATGTTGGACAGGTTGATGTCGCCATGCAGAACGACAGGCGCGCTCACACTGCCGCGCCACTCCGTTTCGAGGCGGTCCAGCCGGGATTTGTCGGAAGGCCCGCCCAGATGGACAACCGCCTCCTTCAGGCTGCGCAGGATGGGATCGCCAAGCTTCGCCATCTCACCCAGATGGGAAGCGGCGGCCTCGTGCAATGCCGCAATCGCCGCGCCAAGCCTTTCGCCCAGCGTCTCGCGCCGCGACGGCACCATGGCCACCGCATGGCCATCGATGCCCTCGCCCTCAAGCCGCTCGATGCGGAGCCAGCCTGCCAGCGGCGGCATTCCCATCGCGGAACCGATATAGCCGTTCTTGAAGGGCGCGCTGCCGATCAGGCGCGGCACGCGCACATAATCGTTTGAAATGCCACCCAGTATCCGCAGCGCCGCGCTCTCACGGATCACCTTGCTTTCGCCCGAACCAAGCCCGCCTGCGCGGCACACCAGCTTGAGGATGCTGCCGTCACCCAGATCATGGACTTCGCCCCAGAGCCCTTTTCCAAGGAGACGCCAGTCCGGGACCGGCAGATCCGGTATGTCGTCCGTGAGGAAGGGGCGGAGAGCGTTCGTCGAAACATTGTTTTGCATGGCCGGAGCCTAGAGGATTCGCCATGCCCGCGCACAGGCAAAAAAACCCGCGCCGGGGACGCGAGGGTGAGATGGGACCACGGAACCGGTGCGGAAGGCCTATTGCGCGGCTGATGTCAGCCTGATGGCCTTGTTCTTGTCGGAATTGATGGTCTGGAGATAACGGATGCCTGCTTCGGCCAGAATGATCTTGTCGAAGGCGCTGGAGCGGCGGTTGTAGCAATCCACATTCAGCATCGCCTCGAAATCCGGCCTCATAGGCTTTGTCCTTGGTGATCTGGCGCGTAGAGGTCATATCCGCGGTTCTTCCCTGATTTTTTGTGCGCCCCCCTCCTCCCCTGGAAAAGGCGTCATCCCATTACCGGAAACAATACACATAAAGAAATTATGGTCTTTAGACGTGAAGGGCAATACGAAAGTGACATATGCGTCATTTTCGTGCAGGAAGAGGCCCTATGCCCAAACAAAAAGGGCGGCCCGACAAGGCCGCCCTTCAGCATTGTTTTCCTGTTGCGGATTATTCGGCGGCGGACGACAGCGAGATATTCTTCAGCGCATCCGTGTTGGTGCCGAAGTTGATCTTCTGAAGGAAGCGGATGCCGTCTTCGGCAATATCGTCGCCGACCATACGGTCGCCTTCGCCCCTCAGCTCTTCCATGTCCACATAGGTCGCATAGAAGTCCTTGGTCCGGTCGGTGATGATGCCGGCCTTGAGCAGGGTCTTGATGAGCACACGGAAGATATTGGTGCCTTCCTGCATATCCTTGCGGCGGTCCTCATCCGTCACGGCCTCGATCATCTCGTTCATGATCTGCTGCCAGTCGAGACCGAACTCGGCATAGATGACCTTCTTCTGCTCGGGATTCACGAGGTTGAACAGCAGAGTCTGGAAGCAGCTCGCCGCCCAGTCCTCGATCAGGTTCTGCTCCTCTTCCGAGAGCTTGGGGATCGTGCGGTCGGCCCAGATCTTGCCGAACTTGTGGTGGAAGGCCTCGTCCGTCATGACAAGCTGCATCAGCTTGACCATCAGCGGATCGGTGGACTTGGCGTAGAAGGTGGCGAACGCGCCCATGGCAAGGCCTTCGACCAGCATCTGCATGCCGACGACCTTCTTGTAGACTTCCGGCGCGCCGACGATGTCCGTCAGCAGATTGCCGAGCGTCTCGCCGACCCGCAGGGGCTTGCCCCAGCGAGCCTGGATATACCGGGAAAAGGCAGTGACGTGGCGGGCTTCCTCGCGGGTCTGGTTCGCGGCATATTCCTGCGCGCCCGGATCGCGGAGAATGTGGCAGAGGCTGGCGGAAAGCGCGAGCGCGCCCTGCTCGCCGTGCAGGATCGACGATAGCATCCAGCGGGCCTGCTCGTTGGCGAACTTCACGCGCTGCTTCTGCGTCAGTTTATCGAATGAGGGCAGACGGAACTCCATGATCAATTCCTCGGGAATGACCATGTTGTTTTCCATGTCGAACGGCTCGGAAAAGTCGATGTATTTCAGATCCAGCGGGTCCCAGAAATGGTCATGGGTCGCGGAAATGATCTTGTCGAATGCCGTCGAGCGGTTGCCGTAGCGCTCCACATCCAGCATCGCCGGGAAGTCGTCGGGAGCCACGGCATCATAGGCTTCGTCCTTGGTGATCTGGCGCACTTCGCTCATGCTATCCTCCAAAATCCGGCGGGCGCGGCCTCGACCGGACGGTTCTGTGACCTTCGCATTCCATGGCTCTTGGCGGAAATCCCTGCTCACGCGGGAACAGGAACTTCCATGGCATGATCATGCGGCTGACAATAAAGTAGGCCCGGAAGGGAGGGAGAGGCAAGGCTAAAATGACGCTGGCGTCATTTTTAGTGCGGCAGGCGGTTATTTCCTATAGTTCTACCTACTATCGCATAAAAAAATATGTGCTAACCTTACTATCCAGAGGCCTGATCTCCGCCCCGGAAAGCTCGGGAGGAGCATTCGCGAGCGAGGATAAGGTCTTTCAAAAACCGGGAAAACCGGCGCGCAAGAATGAATAAAAAAGAAGTTGTTCTGGGAGGGGCAGCGCGTATTGCTGATCTGTATCCGGCCTGTAACGCCTGAGGACGAGCGTCCGACAGGCGCATGGCCGCAATCCGTCTCCCGACAACATTGGAGGACCGGTTTCACGCCGTCCATTCGTCCGTACTTATGTGGTGCGCGAAGGCGGGTGCTGACCGGATATAAGTGTCTTTGGGAGGAACCCCGCTGTTGCAGAGCGGGGAAGGGAGACGGGAAACGTCCATGGTCAAGAAGTTCGAAAATTTTATTTTCGGGATGCGCAGTTACATCCTGATCACGCTGGCGATCATCACGCTGGGGGCCGGCTATTTCGCCACGCAACTGCATATGACAGCCGGCTTCGACAAGCAGTTGCCGATCGGGCACGAGTATATCAAGACCTTTCAGGAGTACCGCAGCAAGCTGTTCGGCTCGAACCGCATCCTGGTGGTGCTTGAACAGAACAAGGGCACGATCTGGAACAAGCCCTTCTTCTCCACCTACAAGAACCTGACCGACGATATTTTCTTCCTGCCCGGCGTCTCGCGTTCCACCGTGACATCGCTGTGGACGCCCAACACCCGCTATATCGAGATCACCGAGGACGGCATTTCCGCCGACGACGTGATTCCGGGCAATGTGACCGCGAACACACTGACACCGAATTCGCTTCAGCAGGTCGAGAGCAACGTGATCCGCGGCGGCTTCGTCGGCAAGCTCATTTCCGACGATTTCACTTCGGCCATGGTTTCCGCCGAATTGCAGGACTACGACCCCACGACCGGCAAGCGCCTCGACTATTTCGACCTTGCCCACCGGCTTGAAACCCAGATCCGCGACAAGTATGAGAATGACACCTATACGGTGCGCATCATCGGCTTCGCCAAGCTGATCGGCGACATTGCCGACGGTGCGTCGAGCGTGCTGAAATTCTTCACGGTCGCCTTCGTGCTCACGGGCCTTAGCGTCTATCTCTATTCGCGCTCGGCGGCGCTGACTTTTGCCACCCTCTTCTCCTCGCTCACCTCGGTGATCTGGCAATTCGCCATCCTCAATCTGCTTGGCTTCGGCCTCGACCCGCTCGCGGTGCTGGTGCCGTTCCTCGTCTTCGCCATCGGCGTCAGTCACGGGGTGCAGCAGATCAACCTCATCACCGCCGAGATCAGTTCGGGCAAAACGGTGGAAGCAGCCGCCCGGGCCAGTTTCTCGGGCCTTCTTATCCCCGGCACCATGGCGCTGATAACGGCGTTCGCGGGCTTCGCCACGCTTTACATCATCCCGGTGCCCATGATCCGGGAACTGGCGATCACCGCCTCCATCGGCGTGGCGCTCAAGATCATCACCAATTTGATCATGCTGCCGCTGGTCGTCAGCTATTTCAAATTCCCGGCCAATTTCGCCGAGAAGATCAGCCGTGCCCGGGTATTCCGCCTGAAACTGATGGCCATGCTTGGCAATCTGGCCACGCCCCGCGGCGCCGTGATCACGCTTGTGATCTCGGTCACGCTGTTCAGCGTCGCCGTCTACCAGAGCCGCAACCGGCATGTCGGCGCGCTTCACGCCGGGTCCGCCGAATTGCGCCCCGATGCCCGCTACAATGTGGATAGCAGGGTTGTCTCGGGCCAGTATGCGCTCGGGCTTAACCTCTTTACCATCGTGGTGGAAACCCCGCCCGAGGCCTGCATCAAATATGACTACATGCATTATCTCGACCAGTTCTCCTGGTACATGGAGAACCAGCCAGGCGTGTCGCTGGTGCTGTCGCTGCCTTTCGCGGTGAAAACGACCGGCGCGGGCTGGAACGAGGCCAACCCGAAATGGGAGGCCATCCCGCGCAACAAGCTGGCGCTGGTTCAGGCGGTGCAACCCGTGTCGCCCTCCTCGGGCCTGCTCAACCAGGAATGCAGCGTGCTGCCGGTGCAGGTCTTCCTGAAGGACTCCAAGGCCGCAACCATCAAGGGCGTGGTCGAGGCCGTGAAGAGCTATCGGGCTGAACATCCGATGAAGGGCGTCAATATCCGTCTCGCCTCCGGCAATATGGGCGTGCAGGCCGCCGTCAACGACGAGATCGAACATGCGGAAGTGCCCATGATGCTGTGGGTCTATGCCGTCATCGTCGCCCTCGTCATCATCACCTACCGGGACTGGCGGGCGGTCGTCGCCTGCTGCCTGCCCCTGACCTTCGCCACCTTCTTCGGCTACTGGTTCATGGAGGTGCTGCAGATCGGCCTGACGGTCGCGACCCTGCCCGTCATGGTGCTCGCCGTCGGCATCGGCGTCGATTACGCCTTCTACATCTATAACCGCGTGCAGGTGCATCTGGCGGAGGGCGTCAACACGACCGACGCCTACAAGCACGCCCTGCTTGAAACCGGCATGGCGACGGTCTTCACCGCGATCACGCTCGCCATCGGCGTCTCAACCTGGGCCTTCTCGGACCTCAAGTTCCAGGCCGATATGGGACTGCTGCTGACTTTCATGTTCATGGTCAACATGATCATGGCGATCACGGTGCTGCCCGCCCTTGCCGTGGTGCTGGATATTGTCATCCCGCGCCGCACGCCTGTTAAAAAGAAAAAGAACATCTTCGCCCACTAAAGGCGTTCAAACTCCGAAAGCCGCCGGATCGTCATGATCCGGCGGCTTTTTTCATGCCGGCGGGCATTGCCCAAAAGGACGCAGGGACTTCATCCGCATTCAGCGCTATATTCTCTGCAGGGACTGATCCCGTTCAGGGCGCAGGGGAGATAAGAATATGTTCAAGGAATTCGCTAAAAGCATCCGGCAGGAAGCCGCTGGGCCCGGCGATGGCATTGGCGATCAGGTCAAGGAAATGGCTGCCGCCGTGCTGATGGTTGAGGCCGCCCGTGGCGGCAAGAAATTCACGCCGGAAAAGCGCGCCTCCATCAAAAGCGCGATCATCAGCCATTTCGGCCTTGATGAAGCCGCG
>JAATFR010000237.1 GCA_015655095.1 Hyphomicrobiales bacterium
GCCGTCCTCGACGACATGGACGACCGTGCCCGCGGCATGTTCCGCGCCCGGCACCTCGAACATGGCTTCATGCAGGTTCGCGTCGAACTTTTCGCCAGGCAGGGGCCTGATGACGCGGATGCCGTGGCGCTCGAAGGTCGAGAGCAGCGAGCGCTCGGTCACTTCCACGCCCTCGACGGCGGCGCGAACGGCGTCGGAGGCGGCGGCGCGCTCCTCAGCGCTGATGCTCTCAATTGCCCGGTGCAGATTGTCGGCCACCGTGAGCATGTCCCGGGCAAAGCCCGCCGCGGCATAGCGCGCGATGTCGGTCCGTTCGCGTTCCAGGCGGCGGCGGATGTTCTCTGCCTCCGCCATGGCGCGAAGCAACTTGTCTTTCAACTCGGCGTTTTCGGCTTCCAGCGAGGGCTTTTGCGGCTCTGCGGACGCCCCAACCGGGATTTCGGCGGCCGGCTTACCCTTGTTTTCGTCAATAATGGCCTCCGAAGCTGCCTCCGGGTTCGCCTGATCTTCCGGCTTCTGTGTCTTGTCGCTCACCTGATATCTCCACTTGAACCTCAAGGCTCACCGGCATGCCGCGCGAGGCGCGCGTCCCGCATACTGCCGGATGAACCCATGAAACAGAAGACAGACCATGTGCGATGCCGGGGCCGCCAAGTCAACCTCCTGCCCGTGACTATCTCGTGTCGCTTTTATCGCCCGTCCTGGTTGCCGCCCCTTTCCAGCAGGCGGCCCACGATCTTGGCGGTATAATCGACCATGGGGATGATCCGGGCATAATTGATGCGCGTCGGCCCGATGACGCCCAGCACCCCCACCACCCGCTGGCGGGCGTCCATATAGGGGCTGATGATCAGAGATGACCCGGAAAGGGAAAAAAGCTTGTTCTCCGAGCCGATGAAGATGCGCACCCCGTCCGCCGTGGCGGCAAGGCCGAGCAACTGGATCAGGTCGCGCTTGTTTTCAAGCTCATCGAAAAGCATCCGTATCCGCTCCAGATCGTCCATGGCGTGGACGTCCTCCAGAAGCCGCGAGCGGCCATGGACGATGAGGGATTTGGCCAGGGGATCGTCGCTGCTGATCTGCGCGCCCGCCCAGGTGGCAAGCCCGGCCTCGATCACTTTCTGGGTCAGGTCGTTGAGTTCCGCCTTCCGCCCCTCGATCTCGCGGGCGATATAGTCGCGCGATTCATCCAGCGTGCGACCCCGCAGGCGGGCATTGAGATAGTTGGTCGCCTCCGATAGCGCCGAGGGGGTGAGCCCGGAGGGCAGGTCGATCATCCGGTTCTCGACATCGCCACCTTCCGTAACAATGACGACAAGCGCCCTTTTGGCGTCCACCGGCACGAATTCGATATGTTTCAGCGCCGCCTCGAACTTGGGCGCGACGACGAAGCCCGCCGCCTGGGAGAGGCCCGAGAGCATCCGCGTCGCCTCGTCCAGCACATCCTCGACATTGCGGTTGGAGCCCAGCACCTGCCGCTCGATGGTCCGACGCTCATCAAGCGACACATCGCCAATTTCCAGCAATCCATCAACGAAGAGGCGCAACCCCACCTCCGTCGGCACCCGGCCCGCGCTGGTATGCGGCGAGAACAGCAGGCCCAGCGCCTCCAGATCGGACATGACCGAGCGGATGGAGGCCGAGGACAGCGCCATGGGCAGATGCTGGCTCAAATAGCGCGAGCCGACCGGCCCGCCGGTATCGAGATAATTTTCAACGACATGGCGCAATATTTCGCGCGACCGGTCGTTGAGGTCCTTGAGCGCGACCATATAACCCCTGATGGCTTGCCCGTCCGCCACCGGCGGCGCGGACTTTCGTGGATTATTAACGTAGGGAGCGGGGGTGAAGGCGTCAATTCGGGGCCAGCGGGCAGCGCCTGATGCGCCCTGCCGGGATGCCTCTTCTGGACGCATTGGCGGACAGGGGGTACACAACCCCGGACATTTGCGGCCGGGCCCACCCGGTCCCTTTCCGTGAAGGACCCTTTTGATGAGCGCTTTTGCGCGGCCCTCCGGCCGCAAACCCGACGAGATGCGCGCCGTTTCCTTCGAGCCGGGCTATGCCCGCCATGCCGAAGGCTCGTGCCTCGTCCGCTTCGGCGATACCCATGTGCTGTGCACCGCAAGCCTTGAGGAAAGGGTGCCGCCGTGGCTCAAGGGCAAGGGCCATGGTTGGGTAACGGCGGAATACGGCATGCTGCCGCGCGCCACCAATGAGCGCATGCGACGCGAGGCGTCGGCGGGCAAGCAGTCCGGCCGCACCCAGGAAATTCAACGCCTGATCGGACGCTCGCTGCGCACCATCACCAACCTCAAGGCGCTTGGCGAACGCCAGATCACCCTCGACTGCGACGTCTTGCAGGCCGATGGCGGCACCCGCACCGCCTCGATCACCGGCGCCTGGATCGCGCTGCACCAGTGCCTGCAATGGATGGAAACCCGCAAGATGGTGCTGGGGCCGATCCTGCGCGACCATGTGGCGGCGGTTTCCTGCGGCATCTATCGCGGCGTGCCGGTGCTCGACCTCGACTACCCCGAGGATTCGGAAGCCGATACGGACGCCAATTTCGTGCTAACCGGCAAGGGCCTGATCTGCGAGGTGCAGGGCACGGCCGAGGGCGAACCCTTCGACCATGACCAGTTCATGGCGCTGTTCGGCCTTGCCCGCGCGGGCATTTCCCGCCTCGTCGAGCTTCAGAAGGAAGCGATCCGGTGACGCGGAAACTTTCCGGCGGAAAGCTGGTCGTCGCCAGCCACAACAAGGGCAAGGTCCGGGAAATCCGTGACCTGCTCGGCCCGTTCGGGCTCGATGTGGTCTCGGCGTCCGACCTCGGCCTGCCGGAGCCTGAGGAAACCGGAACGAGCTTCCGGGAAAACGCGGAACTGAAGGCGCGGGCCGCCGCCGAACGCGCAGGCCTGCCCTCCCTTTCCGATGACAGCGGGCTCTGCGTGGCCGCGCTCGACGGCGCGCCCGGCATCTATTCGGCGCGTTGGGCCTTGGTGGGGGCGGGTGAGCAGAAGGATTTCACCCTCGCCATGGACCGGATCGAGCGCGAGCTTGCGGCAACGCAGACGAGCGACGTCCGCGCCCATTTCATCTGCGGGCTGGCACTGGCGTGGCCTGACGGGCATGTGGATTATTTCGAGGGCCGGGTGAACGGTGCGCTGACCTTTCCGCCGCGCGGTACGCAGGGCTTCGGCTATGACCCGATCTTTATCGCGGAGGGGGAGGCCATCACCTTCGGCGAGATGGAGCCTGAGCGCAAACACGCCATGTCGCACCGGGCGGACGCCTTCCGCCAGCTTGTCGAGGCCTGCCTTGGCGGGTGAGGGGACCGATACGCCGGATTTCGGCATTTATGTTCACTGGCCGTTCTGCCTCGCCAAATGCCCCTATTGCGACTTCAACTCGCATGTCAGCCGGAATGTGGATCAGGTCCAATGGGCCCGGGCGCTGGCGCGTGAACTGGAACATGCCCGCGAAATGACCGGGCCGAAGCATGTGCAGACCATCTTTTTCGGCGGCGGCACCCCCTCGCTGATGGAGGCAGGGACGGTCGGCCATGTGCTCGACACCATCGCCCGGCTCTGGCATGTCGATAATCATGCGGAAATCTCACTCGAAGCCAACCCGACCAGCGCGGATGCGGGCCGCTTCACCGGCTATCGCGCGGCGGGCGTCAACCGGCTCTCGCTCGGCGTTCAGGCGCTCGCCGCGAAGGACCTGCGATTTCTCGGGCGGATGCACAGCGTGGACGAGGCGCTCGACGCCATCGCGCTGGCGCGCACCACCTTCGCGCGCATTTCGTTCGATCTCATCTATGCCCGCCCGGAGCAAACGGTGGCGGCGTGGCAGGCCGAGCTTTCACGCGCCCTCGACTTTGCCGCCGATCATCTGTCGCTCTACCAGCTGACCATCGAGGAGGAGACCAGCTTCGCCCGACTTTATGAGCGTGGCGCGTTCAAGGTGCCAGACGGCCCCCTCTCCGCCGCTCTTTATGAGGCGACGCAGGCCATCTGCGCCGAAGCCGGGCTGCCCAATTATGAAATCTCGAACCATGCCCGCCCGGGCGCGGAATGCC
>JAATFR010000209.1 GCA_015655095.1 Hyphomicrobiales bacterium
AAGGCCCACTTCCTCCAGCGCGGCGCTCACGCGTGCATGCAGTTCCTTTGCCGTTAACTGTGGTTGCTGGATGCGCAAACCCTCCGCCACAATATTGTTGATGGTCATGCGTGGGCTGAGCGAGCCATAGGGGTCCTGAAACACCACCTGCATCGAACGGCGCAGGGGGCGCATCTCCCGGGAGTTCAACCCCTCGATAGGCAGGCCTTCAAAACGGATGACCCCCTTGCTGGCGATGAGGCGCATAAGGGCAAGGCCGAGCGTGGTTTTGCCGGAGCCAGATTCGCCTACAATGCCGAGCGTCGCGCCGGCCTTCACCTCCAGCGAAATGCCATCGACGGCCTTGATGTGGCTGGTCGCGCGGCGCAGCAGTCCGGTCTTGACCGGGAACCAGACTTTCAGATTGTCCGTGCTCATGACAACCGGGGCATCCGTTACTGGAGGCAGGGCGCGGCCTTTGGGTTCGGCGGCGAGCAGGTGACGCGTGTAATCATGCTGCGGCCTGGCAAAAATATCCGCCGTCGCGCCATGCTCGACGATCTGGCCTTTTATCATGACATAGACGCGCTCGGCCATGCGCCGCACGATACCCAGATCATGGGTGATCAGCAGCAAAGCCATGCCGAGGTCTCGTTGCAGCTTTTGCAACAGATCGAGTATCTGCGCCTGCACCGTTACATCAAGCGCCGTGGTCGGCTCGTCGGCAATCAGCAGGTCGGGTTCGTTGGCGAGCGCCATGGCGATCATCACGCGCTGGCGCTGGCCTCCGGAAAGCTGGTGCGGATAGGCTTCCAGTCGTTCCTTCGCATTGGGAATGCCAACCTGATCGAGCAGCTCGAGGGTGCGCGCGCGCAGCGCCTTGCCACGCAGGCCCATGTGGAGAGATAGCACTTCACTGATCTGGCTCTCGATGGTGTGGAGCGGATTGAGTGAACTCATCGGCTCCTGAAACACCATCGATATCTTGTTGCCTCGCACGGCGCGCAATTCCCGGTCGCGGGCCTTCATCAGGTCGAGGCCCTTGAAGATCACTTCGCCGGAAGGATGGCTTGCCTGCGGGTAGGGCAGCAACTTCAGGATCGAGAGCGCCGAAACCGATTTCCCCGATCCAGATTCGCCCACCAGCGACACGGTCTCGCGCGCCTTGATGTCGAAGGAAATGTGATCGACCGCCGTTACATCGCGCTCGCCATGAAAAAGCACGGACAGGTCGCGGACATCGAGTAGGCGCTCGCTCATGACATCACCTTGCGCGGATCGAAGGCGTCGCGCACGGCCTCTCCTATGAAGACGAGAAGGCTCAGCATGATGGCCAGCGTGAAAAAGCCGGTAAGGCCAAGCCATGGCGCCTGCAGGTTCGCCTTGCCCTGCGCCAGCAGTTCGCCGAGCGAGGGCGAGCCGGGCGGCAGGCCGAAGCCCAGGAAATCAAGCGAGGTCAGCGTTGAGATCGAACTGTTGAGGATGAAGGGCAGGAAGGTCAGGGTAGCGACCATCGCGTTGGGCAGGAGATGGCGGTACATGATCGCCAGGTTGCCGAGACCAAGCGCGCGGGCCGCGGTGACATATTCAAAATTGCGGCCGCGCAGAAATTCCGCGCGGACCACGCCGACGAGCGAGACCCAGTTGAACAACAGCAATATGCCGAGCAGGATCCAGAAATTGGGTGCGATCACAGCGGAGATGATGATGATGAGATAGAGCGTGGGCACGCTCGTCCATATCTCGATGAAGCGCTGGAACAACAGGTCCGTCCAGCCGCCGAAATAGCCCTGCACCGCGCCCGCGGCGACGCCGATGATCGAGGAGAAAAAGGTGAGGACCAGACCGAACAGCACCGATATGCGAAAGCCGTAGATCATGCGCGCAAGCACATCGCGGCCCTGATCGTCGGTGCCGAGCCAGTCGACCGATGAAGGGGGAGAGGGTGCGGGCGTATCAAGGTTGAGGTTGATGGTGCTGTAGCTGAATGGAATGAGCGGCCAGACGATATAGCCGCCTTTTTTTTCGATCAGCTCTTTCACATAGGGGTCGCGATAATCCGCCTCGGTCTGGAATTCGCCGCCGAACGCCGTTTCGGGATAGCTGACGAACACCGGCACGTAGAGCCCGCCGTCATAACGAACGAGCAGGGGCTTGTCGTTGGCGATGAACTCGGCGAACAGCGTGATGAAGAACAGGACCAGGAAAATCCACAGGCTCCAGTAGCCCCGCCTGTTTGCCTTGAAGTTCCGCCAGCGCCGCTTGTTGAGCGGGCTCACGGCGATGCGTGGCGTGACGAAAATGGCTTCGGGCGAGATGATTTCAGTCATGACTCAAACCTCCCGCGAGTCAAAGTCGATGCGCGGATCGACCCAGGTGTAGGTGAGGTCGGAAACCAGCGCGATGACGAGGCCGAGAAGGCCGAAAATATAGAGCGTGCCGAAAACGACGGGATAATCCCGGTTGACGATCGATTCATAGGAAAGGAGGCCGAGGCCATCCAGCGAAAAAATGGTTTCGATCAGCAGCGCGCCGGTGAAGAACGCGCCGATAAAAGCGCCGGGAAAGCCCGCGATCACGATCAGCATGGCGTTGCGGAAGACATGCCCGTAGAGCACCTTGCTTTCGCTCAGGCCTTTGGCGCGCGCGGTCGTGACATATTGCTTGCGGATTTCATCGAGGAAGGAATTCTTGGTCAGCAGCGCGGTGGTGGCGAAAGAGCCTATCACCAGCGCAAGCACCGGCAGCACGATATGCCAGAGATAATCGATGATACTGTGCGGCCAACTCATCAGCGCCCAGTCGTCCGAGGTGAGTCCGCGCAAGGGGAAGATGCTGAAATAATTGCCGCCCGCGAAAATCACGATGAGGAACACGGCAAAGAGGAAAGCGGGCACGGCATAGCCGACAATGATGATGGCGCTGGTCCACAGATCGAACCGGCTGCCGTCGCGCATCGCCTTCATGATGCCGAGCGGTATGGAGATCAGATAGGTGAGAAGCGTGGTCCAAAGGCCCAGCGAGATCGACACGGGCATCTTTTCAAGAATGAGATCGATCACGCGGACATCGCGGAAATAACTGTTGCCGAAATCAAACCGTGAATAGTTCCAGACCATCAGCCCGAAGCGCTGGTACCAGGGTTTGTCGAAGCCGAACTGCACCTCGAGCTGCTTGATGAAGGCCGGGTCCAGCCCCTGCGCGCCGCGATATTTGCTGGCGATGGCCGCGTCTCCCGCGCCGCCTATGCCGCCCTGGCTGAAGTCGCCACCACCCCCGCCACCAAAGCGCGCGGTGGCTGACGTTTGCATGCCCTGCAATTTCGCGATCACCTGCTCGACCGGACCGCCCGGCGCGAACTGCACGATGATGAAGCTGATGAACATGATTCCCAGAATGGTCGGCACCATGAGCAGGAGCCGCCGCACGATATAGGCCGCCATGCTTTATCCCCCGATCCCGAGCTTTGCCGCTCGGGCCTCATCTGCCCACCATGTTGCCTCCAGCGCCCTGTCATAGGCGGGGAGTTCGGCGGGGTAATCATAAATATCCCAGAAAGCGAGCGTGTGAACAGGCTTGAACCATTGCGGCACCCAGTACCAGCCTGCACGCAACACCCGGTCGAGCGCATGCGTCGCGACAGTCTGGTCTGCACGATTTTCCGCGCTGATGATTTTTTCGATCAGGGTGTCGATCACCGGATATGCAATGCCGGAAAGATTATTGCCGCCAGGCACATGAGCCATCTCTGAGCCCCAGAAGGCATGTATCTCGACGCCGGGAGTGGGGCTCATGGAATAGCGCTGCACGGTCAGGTCGAAATCATAATTCTTCATGCGGTCCTGATATTGCGCGCCGTCGACGATGCGGATGCTGGCCTGCACGCCGAGAAGTTTCAGATTCTTGATGAAGCTGCCGCAGATGCGCTCCAACATCGACTCGTCCTGAAGAAATTCGATTTTAAGCGGTGCCCCTTGCGCATTCTGGCGCACCCCGTCCACCACTTTCCATCCTGCCGCATCGAGGAGCGCGCCCGCCTGTCGCAACAGTTTGCGATCCTGCCCGGAGCCATCGGAAACGGGCGGGGTCACGGGTTCGCCGAACACGGTTGCAGGAAGTTGCGCGCGATAGGGTTCGAGCAACGCAAGTTCGCCCGGCGAGGGCAAGCCTTCCGCCATCAGCGGGGAATTTTCAAAAAAACTGCGGGTGCGGGTATAGGCGCCGTAGAACAGATTCTTGTTTATCCAGGGAAAGTCGAATGCGCAGGAAAGGGCCTCGCGCACCCGGATATCCTGAAACTGCGCCCGGCGCAAATTGACGAACCAGCCCTGCGCGCCGGAGGGGGAGCGGTCAGGTATCGTCAGCCGGCGGACGCGGCCATCTTTTGCAGCGGGGAAATCATATCCCGTGGCCCAGACCTTGGCGGTGAACTCCTCGCGCAGTAGATATTGCCTGGCCTTGAATGCCTCGAAGTCGGTGGTGCGGTCACGGAACACCTCGAACCGGATACGCGCAAAATTATGTTGTCCCCGGTTTACATTGAGATCACGCGCCCAGTAATCCTCCACGCGCTCATATTCGATGCGCCGGCTGGCCTCCACCTGCCCGATGCGATAGGGACCGCTGCCAAGCGGTGGCGCCAGCGTGGTCTTGTCGAAAACATTCTCGGTGTAGAAGGTTTTGGAAAAGATGGGCAGCGTCGCCAGCATCAGCGGCAGGTCGCGAGCCTCCTTGCCGCTGAGTTTAACGCGCACCCGGCTCGCCGTTTCCGCGATGGCGTCCACGACCTCGCGCATGTTCTGCGAGATCAGCGGATGGCCTTGCTTTTTCAGCAGCAGCAGCGAAAAGGTCACATCTTCGGCTGTGAGTTTAGAGCCGTCATGAAAGCGGGCGGCCTCGCGCAGGGTGAAAACGACATCATGGCCGTCATTCTCAAATTCCGCCGTTTCAGCAACCAGCCCGTAGACGGCATCTGGTTCATCGAATGCGCGCACCATCAGTGTGTCGAAATTGAGATCGAGACGCTGGGCTGCGTTCCCCTTCAGGATATAGCCATTCAGCGTATCGAAATTGTCCTGGGCGCCATTATAAGCGGTTGTGGCACCGATTTCGGAAAGGAGGCCGCCCTTGGGCGCATCCGGATTCACATAGTCGAAATGGGGAAACCCGGCGGGATATTTCAGGTCGCCGAACACCGATATGCCATGCTGCGGTCCTTTCGGGCGCGCAATGGGACCATCAATCTCCGCGGCGGAAAGCCGGGGCAGATAAACCGAGCCAAGCGCGAAGCCTGCAAGCCCGATGAAGCCGCGACGTGTGAAATGCCCTGTCACTTACCGGGTTCCCGCATCTTTGGGTAATCCGGCATTGGCATCGCTCCACCATGTGTCCGGGAAGCCGATGCTATATGTGGGCGTTTGAGGCGGATGTGCGAGCCGCTTCCAGTAGGCGACGCGGGTGGCGGGCGAATGCCATTGCGGCACCAGATAATGCCGCCACAAAAGCACCCGGTCGAGCGCGTGGGTGGCGGTCACAAGCTCTTCCCGGCTGGTCGCGAAAATCACCTTGTCGATCAGCGCCTCGACAACAGGGTCGCAGATGCCGATGATGTTCTGGGAGCCGGGTGTTTTGGCGGCGTCGCATCCCCAGAAATAACGCTGCTCATTGCCGGGTGAAAGCGACTGGGGAAAACTGCCGATCACAATGTCGAAAGTGCGGCTGTCGACGAGATTGATGTACTGGCTTGAGTCCGCCACCCGCATGCTGGCCTGAATGCCGAGGCGTTTCAGGTTCTGGAGATAGGGAGCCGTTACGCGTTCGAATACGGAATCCTCAAGCAGGAACTCGACCCTCATCGGCTCGCCGGTTTTATCGTTCGTCAGTACGCCGTCCTTGAGACTCCAGCCTGCGCTCTTGAACAACGCCTGGGCTTTGGCGAGATTGGCTCTGTTGTTGCCGGAGCCGTCACTTACAGGGTTCTTGTAAGGGGCCGTGAAAAGCTCCGGCGGAAGGTCCTTGCGGAAAGGCTCCAGAAGGGCGAGCTCCGCGCCGGAGGGCACGCCGGTCGCCGCAAGCTCAGACGTCGGAAAATAGCTCGCGGTGCGGGCATATTGTCCATAGAAAAGCATCTTGTTCTGCCATTCGAAATCGAACGCATAGTTGAAAGCCTCGCGCACGCGCGGATCGGCGAATTTGGCAAGGCGGATATTGAAGAGAAACCCCTGCATGGGCTCCGGATTGGCCGTATGCAGCTCCTCGCGCACGATCCGGCCATCCTTCGCCGCGGGAATATCGTAGGCGGTCGCCCAGTTCTCCGCGCTGTTTTCCAGCCGGAAGTCGAACTGATCGGCCTTGAAGGCTTCAAGCACGATGGTGTTATCCCCGTAATAATCGTACCGGATGGCATCGAAATTGTCCTGTCCCACGTTCACGGGCAGGTTCTGGCCCCAGTAATCCTTCACACGGTCATAGCGGATGGTCTGGCCCGGGATCATTTCGCCGATCTTGTAAGGACCACTGCCCAGCGGCACCTCAAGCGTGGTTTTTGAGATGTCGCGCGGTTTGCCGTCCTTGCCGGTGCCGGTCCAGAAATGTTTGGGCAGTACGAAAAGCTGCCCCATGATAATCGGGAGTTCCCGGTTTCCCTTTTTCGAGAAGGTGAAGCGCACCGTGTGAGGAGTCAGCGCCTCCGCCTTGGCGACATTGGCGTAATAGCCTGCGAAGGGGGGGTAGATGCGCTTGAGGGTTTGCAGGCTCCACACCACATCGTCAGCGGTGATCGGCGTTCCATCCTGCCATCTGGCTTCCGGGCGAAGCTCGAACGTGACCGACGAAAAATCGTCAGGGTAGGAAAGGCTCTTTGCGATCAGGCCATATTCGGAGCCCGGCTCATCGGCGCTGGGTTTGGTCAGCGTCTCATAAATGAGCGTGATGCCGGCCACGGGATTGCCGGTGACGATGAAGGGATTGAGGCTGTCGAAGGTGCCGATGCTCGACAGCCGCAGGGTGCCGCCCTTGGGCTCATCGGGGTTCACATAGTCGAAATGCTTGACGT
>JAATFR010000050.1 GCA_015655095.1 Hyphomicrobiales bacterium
CCGCGCCCAGCAGATGGCCAATCGACGATTTGGTCGAGGACATGGACATGGTGTCAACCGCATTGCCGAAGAGGCGCGTGACAGCGCCTAGCTCGATCTCGTCGCCCATCGGCGTCGAGGTGCCATGGGCATTCACATAACCGATGTCGGCAGGCGCAACCCCGGCACGGGCAAGCGCATTGCGCATCGAGCGGAAGGCCCCGTCGCCATCGGGCGCGGGCGAGGTGATGTGATAGGCGTCGCCAGAAAGACCATAGCCCAGCACTTCGCCATAGATTTTCGCACCACGCGCCCTGGCGTGTTCATATTCCTCAAGCACAACGATGCCGGCGCCTTCGCCCATAACGAAACCATCGCGGTCCTTGTCATAGGGGCGTGAGGCGCGCTCCGGCTCATCGTTGAAATTGGTGGAAAGCGCCCTGCAGGCGGTAAAGCCCGTGAGACCGAGACGGCTGATGGCTGCCTCCGTACCGCCGGCCACCATGACGTCGGCGTCGCCCAGCATGATCAGGCGCGAGGCATCGCCAATGGCGTGCGCGCCGGTCGAGCAGGCGGTGACCACAGAATGATTGGGCCCCTTGAGCCCATGCTTGATCGACACATGGCCCGAAGCAAGATTGATCAGACGGCCCGGAATAAAGAAGGGGCTAACACGGCGCGGGCCCTTCTCATGCATCAGGATAGCGGTTTCCGCCACGCCCTGAAGACCGCCAATGCCGGATCCGATCATGACGCCGGAGGCGCACTGATCTTCGTAGCTCTCGGGTTTCCAGCCGGAATCGGCAATGGCCTGATCGGCGGCGGCAATGGCGAACTGGATGAAATCGTCGACACGGCGGGATTCCTTGGAATCCATCCAGTCATCGGGATTGAACGGCGCCTCTCCTTCGCGCGGCACTTCGCAAGCGATGGTGCAGGGAAGATCGGAGGTGTCGAAGCGCGTGATCTTGCGTGCGCCGGACTCACCGTTGATGAGCCGCCTCCAAGTCACGTCAACACCACATCCAAGCGGTGAGACCATCCCCAAACCGGTGACGACGACCCTTCTCATGCCTTCAACTCCGCAGGGTCCGCAAAACCCTTTTTTCTTGTGGCAGTCGATAAGAACGGGCCGCCACGGCCCGAAAGCCGCACACAGCCCGTTCCTGTATGAGTTTCAGACATGCCAGATGTCCGAACTCTCGAGAACGATTAAGCGGCGTTCTCCTGGATGTACTTGACCGCGTCGCCAACGGTCTGGATGCGCTCTGCGGCATCATCCTGAATCTCGACGCCAAACTCTTCCTCGAGAGCCATGACCAGCTCGACAGTATCAAGGCTGTCTGCGCCCAGATCGTCAAGAAAGCTCGCGCTTTCCACGACCTTCTCGGGCTCGACGTTGAGCTGCTCGATCACGATCTTCTTAACCCGCTCGGCGATATCACTCATTTTCCGTCCTCAGAATATTTGGTTGTGACCGGTCCTACACCATTTCAGTAAAGCATCTTCAGCTTCATTGGGCGGAAGACATCCCCCGCTGACCATCCTTTTGAGGGGATGGCTTCGCAAGCCACGTCGGGGCCTTGGTAACACACTTTTCTGAAAGGTGCCAACAGGGCAAACGCCATTCGCATTTTTCATCCCGACATAGCCAGAAGCTTGATTTCATTGGGCTTTTACACCCAATGGCTTATATCATAGCCATGCCACCATTCACATGAATGGTCTGGCCTGTAATGTATGAGGCTTCCTCACTCGAAAGGAAGGCCACTGCCGCTGCGACATCGCGGCCCTCCCCCAGCCGCCCGGCCGGAATCGTCGCCATGATCCGGCCCTGCTGGTCCGGCGTCAAAGCATCGGTCATGGCGCTTTTGATGAAGCCCGGCGCCACAGTGTTCACTGTTATATTGCGGCTTGCGACTTCCTGCGCAAGGGCTTTGCTCATGCCGATCATACCGGCCTTGGAGGCGGCATAATTGCCCTGTCCCGGATTGCCCATCACGCCGACCACAGAAGTAATACCGATAATGCGGCCCCAGCGGCGCTTCATCATACCCCGCAATACCGCCCGCGACAGGCGGAAACCGGCGGTCAGGTTGACGGCGATGACATCGTCCCATTCCTCGTTCTTCATGCGCATGAAGAGATTGTCACGGGTAATTCCGGCATTGTTCACAAGAACATCAAGGCCGCCCATGGCCTCTTCCGCCTGTTTGGGCAACTGGTCGACCGCCGCCATGTCGGAGAGGTTGCAGGCAACGACATGCACGCGCTCCCCGCCCAGTTCGGCTGCCAGCGCTTCCAGCGCCTCGGCGCGGGTCCCGGTCAGGGTCACGGTCGCTCCCTGCGCATGAAGCACCCGGGCGATTTCAGCGCCGATGCCGCCCGAGGAACCGGTCACAAGGGCCTTCTTGTCCGTCAGATCGAACATGGGCTGGGTTACTCCATAAAAAGGCGGCCGTTATGGGACATCAAACGGCTTTAAGAAAGGCTTCGACATCGGCGGGCGTGTTGATGGCGCTTGCGGTCACATCCTTGGCGATCCGCTTGGCAAGCCCTGTCAGCACCTTGCCAGCCCCGGCCTCGATCAGCGAGGTCACACCCTGGGCTTCCATATAGAGCACGCATTCGCGCCAGCGGACC
>JAATFR010000393.1 GCA_015655095.1 Hyphomicrobiales bacterium
AGGAAAAACTGGCTCAACACAATAAAAATGGCGGCGGTTCTTCCACCAGGATCACGCGAATCCATCTGATGAGCGAGCCCCCTTCCATCGATGGCCATGAGATCACCGACAAGGGCTATGTGAACCAGAGGGCCACGCTCGACCGGCGCGCCGGTCTCGCCGCCGCGCTTTATCAGGATCCCTGCCCGGCGGACGTGATCGAAATATGAATGTTCAGCCTCGTGACATTCTCGATTTCTGGTTTGCCCATGCGGGATTCTGGTTTGAGAAAAATGACAGGTTTGGTCAGGATATAACCAGACATTTCCGCGAAACCCTTGAAGCCGCCCGCAACGGACGGCTTCAGCAATGGACGCAAACGGCTGAGGGGACGCTCGCTCTCGTGGTCGTCCTCGATCAGTTCCCCCGCAACATGTTCCGCAACGATGCCCGCGCCTGGGCGGACGATGAACAGGCGCTCGCCGTGGCCCGGGCGGCCATTGCGGCGCGCCGCGATGTCGAACTGCCAGAGCCCGCCCGGCGCTGGCTCTACATGCCCTTCATGCATGCAGAAGAACTGGGCGCACAGGAGGAAGGGCTTCATTATTTTACGACAAGGCTGCATGACCCGGAGGTTCTCCGGTTTGCCGAGCTTCATGCGGACCTGATCCGCCGTTTCGGGCGCTTTCCGCACCGCAACGAGGTGCTGGGCCGCCGCTCGACGCCCGATGAGCAGGTCTTTCTCGATGAAGGCGGGTTTGCGGGATAACAAATCGCCCTTTGCGTTTGTCCTTCCATGGGTAAGACTGTGCTCAAAACAAACACTGGAGGAAACATGTCGCTCGACCCTCAACTCAAGGCCCTGTTCGATGCCATGGCGGCAGGCCCAGCCGCCCCGAAAATCACCGACCTGCCCCCGGCGATGGCGCGCGAGTTGTATCGCGGCATGAGCCAGATGATGGAACCGCAGGACGTGCCCACGGGCGGCATCGAGGATCGCGCCATCCCCGGCCCCAAGGGCGAAATTCCCGTGCGCATCTACACCCCGCTCAACGCGGGCAAGGGCCCGTTGCCGGTCATCGTCTATTTCCATGGCGGCGGCTGGGTCATCGGCGATCTCGACACCCATGACGCGCTATGCCGCACGCTTGCCAATGAATCGGGCGCGAAGGTCATCGCCATCCATTATCGCCTTGCGCCGGAACATGTGTTCCCAGCCGCCGTTGAGGATTGTTACGCCGCCACGAAATGGGTGAGCGCCAACGCTGTGGCGCTCGGCATCGACGCAAACCGCCTTGCGGTCGCGGGCGACAGCGCGGGCGGCAATCTCTCGACCGTCGTCTCACAACTGGCGCGCGATGCCGGTGAGCCGAACATCGGCTTCCAGCTCCTGATCTATCCGGCGGTCGACGCCAAGACGAACACGCCTTCCTACGTGGAAAACGGCGAAGGCTATTTCCTTGAAAAGGCCACGATGGAATGGTTCTTCAATCATTATTCGACCGACGCGGACGCGCCCGATCCCCGGCTCTCGCCGCTTCGCGCCTCTTCACTCAAGAACCTGCCCGCAGCCTATGTTGTCACCGCCGGTTTCGACCCGCTGCGCGATGAAGGCAAGCTTTACGCCGAGGCGCTGACAAAGGCCGGGGTCGCGGTCGAACATGTCAATTATCCCGGCATGGTTCACGGTTTCTTCAATATGCAGGGTGTACTCGATGAAAGCCGCAAGGCTGTGAAGGCCGCCGCCGCCGCTGTGAAAAAGGCGCTGGCCTAGGAGACCACCCGAGGATGCGCCCGAAGCTCGCCAATCCCCATGTCCATCCCTTTGCAGGGTTCGACATTCCCCATCTGCTCGCCCTCCACGCCGAATCCCGCCCAGAACACCCGTTCCTGATCTGGGAGCCGTTCGAGGGTGAGCCCGCGATCTGGAGCTACCGGCGCTTTTATGAAGATGTGCGCCGGGTGGCAGCCGGGCTTCAGTCGCGCGGGGTGAAACCGGGAGCGCGCGTGCTCCTCCATCTCGATAATTGCCCGGAAATCCTGATCAGCTGGTTCGCCTGCGCTCATCTGGGCGCGGTGGCGCTTACCACCAATGCGCGCTCAGTGGCGGATGAGCTCAATTATTTCGCCGGTCATTCGCATGCGGTCGGCGCGATTACCCAGCCCAAATTCGCCGGGCTTGTTGCTTCAAGCTGTCCGGATCTTGGCTGGATCGTGGTGACCAGCCATGACAATGGGGCGGCACCGGCACCGGGCCATATGCCCGCCCGCATGGATAGCTTTGCCTCCCTTTATGGCGATGCCGACGCCGCACCGTTGCGCGCGCCTGACCCCATGCGGCCTATCAGCATCCAGTACACATCCGGCACCACGGCCCGGCCCAAAGGGGTACTCTGGACTCACGCAAATGCGTTATGGGGCGCGAAGCTCTGTGCACAGAATGAAGACCTTGGATCCACCGACCGCCACCTGACCTATCTGCCGCTGTTCCACACCAACGCCCAATCCTATTCGGTTCTGGCAGCACTCTGGGTTGGCGCGACCGTGGTGCTGCTGCCGCGTTTCTCGGCCTCGCGCTTCTGGGAGGTATCGCTACGCCGGGCCACCACATGGACCTCGATGGTGCCGTTCTGTCTTAAGGCGCTGCTGGGCCGCGAGGTGCCGGCACATCACTATCGCTACTGGGGCAATGGCGTGTGCGAACCGGCCAGCGACGCCCATTTCAAGGTCAAGACCATCGGCTGGTGGGGCATGACGGAAACCATCACCCACGGCACGGTCGGCAATCCGCACCTGCCTGACATGCCCATGACCATGGGCCGCCCCTCCCCCGCCTATGAGATTGCCGTGGTTGATGAGAACGGCAAGTCAACGGAGCCCGGTGAAACGGGTGCGCTACGCATCCGCGGCATTCCGGGCCTCTCCCTCTTCAGCGAATATCTCGACAACCCGCGAGCGACCGAGGAAAGCTTTGACGAGCACGGCTTCTTTATCACCGGCGACCGGGTGAAAGTGCTCACGTCCGGCTATCTACAGTTCGCCGACCGCGACAAGGACATGCTGAAGGTGGGGGGCGAGAACGTAGCCGCCTCGGAGATCGAGCGCGTGATCATGACCGTTCCCGGCATCCATGAATGCGCCGTGGTCGCCCGCAAGGACCCCATGCTGGATGAGGTCCCGATCGCCTTTCTGCTGGTGCCCGATGCAAGCGAGGATATGGTCCGCAAGCTGGGCGAGGCGGTGCTTTCGGCCTGTACGAACTCGCTGGCCAGTTTCAAGGTTCCGCGTGAAGTCAGGGTGCTCGACGCCTTCCCCCGCTCGACGCTGGAAAAAATCGCCAAGGCCGAGTTGCGGCGGATGCTCGAAAACCGGGAATAAGAAATAAAAAGAGGCGCCCCACCAGGCGCCTCTTTCACACTCTGCTATCGCCGGGGGAGAGATCAGGCGGACAGCAATGTGGCCGCATCATGGAACGGCACGTTGATGGCCTCGGAGACGGCCTTGA
>JAATFR010000029.1 GCA_015655095.1 Hyphomicrobiales bacterium
CGGCGCAGATAATAGATGGCGGCACGTTTGTTCCAGCCCTCGGCATAGCCGGGGACAAGGCCCACCGCCTCATTGAAATAGAACATGGACTTGTCGAAATCCTTGACGCCGAAGGCCGCCGCGCCACGCGCCATCAGCAGATCGATGGTGGGACTGCCGGAGCGGGCAAAAATCGTTGAGATGCTCTGTTCGATGGAGCGAGCCTCAGCCTGGGTCCGGGCGCTCTGCAGGGCCTCAAAAAGACTGTCGAGCAATGTCTGGCGCGCCTGGGCCCGAGGAGACGGCGGTACCTGGCCGTCTTCAGCCGGGGCCGGAGACAAGGTCTCCCCCTGCGCAGCAGCCATTACGCCCACCAACGCCACCATGGCCCATCTCAAAATTCTGCCCATGGCCCCAGAATAGATGCCGCCCGTGCCAAGCCCAACAAAAAAGCCGCGCTCGAAAGCGCGGCCTGTTCTGATCACCCCTTGAGATGCGCGCAAAGAGCCTTAGCCCTGACGCGCCTTGAAGCGGGGGTTCGTCTTGTTGATGATGTACACGCGGCCCTTGCGACGGACCAGACGGTTGTCGCGGTGGCGGGTGCGGAGCGACTTGAGCGAATTGCGAATCTTCATCGGTCTGACCTCGTCTTGACGTTAGTGCGCCCAAATGCCTGCCAAAGCCTCGTGTGCCGGGAAGGCCGGGCAGCGCCGAACGTCGGGTGCTATGAGTTGGCCGGGAACCTAAGGGGGAGAGGCTTTCGTGTCAACCTGGGAGCCCTGCTCCTCGCCATTTCCCTCAGTTTTACCTGACTTTTCATCCCGACTTGGCAGCCCATGCCCTTTCAGGCTAGACCTTGCCGTGCGCCAAAATGGCGCAGTGTCAGCCTTGGCGGTTTCCCGGCCGCCCTCGTGTCATCCCTGCCAGCGTTTCCCGGAAAGGCCCCCATGGCGTTTGAAAAACCTGCGACCACGGAACCGGTCATAACCATTCCGGCAGAAGACATCATCCACCACCAGCCTGAGTGGTTCCGTGATGCGATTGCAGCGCCGAAAGAGCAGCGCTCACTCACCGTGAACGGGGCGAAGGTCAATTACTATCGCTGGGGCAACGATGATCCTGACCGCCCCGGCCTGCTGTTCGTTCATGGCAACGGGGCCCACGCCCTGTGGTTCTCGTTCATCGCCCCCCTGCTGACCCAAAGCTACAATGTCGCGGCCATGGACCTGCCGGGTATGGGCGACAGCGACTGGACCGAGCAGAACAGCCGCGAAAGCTTTGCGACCACCATCGGCGAGGTGGCGCTGGCCGCCAATCTCGGACCGAAACCAGTCATTGTCGGGCACTCCTTTGGTGGCTTCGTCACTCATATCGCCGCGAAGCTTTATGGCGAGCGTCTCGGTGGCGTCATCCTGTGCGATTTCAGGGTCTGCCCACCGGAAAAAGCCATGGACTGGTTCAGCGACGAACGGCAGTTCGCTTACAAAACCACCAGGGTATATCCGACTTTCGAGGAAGCGCTTGCCCGTTTCCGGCTTGCCCCGCTCCAGCCCTGCGCCAATGGCTTCATCGTGGACTATATCGGCCAGCTCTCGATCCGATCCATCGCCAGAGGCGACAATCCAGGCCGCCGCCCTTCGGGTGAGGAAGGCTTCACCTGGAAGTTCGACCCGCTCGGCTATCGCGGGCTGGTCATGGGCCGCGACCATGGCAAAATCTGGCAAACCATGTCCTGCAAGGGGGCGGCGATCTTCGGGCTGGAAAGCAAGGATTATGATCCTGAAACGCTCGCCTATATGCGTAAAGCCGCCCCGGAGAAGCCGGTCATGACCATTGCCGGCGCCCAGCATCACATCATGCTGGACCAGCCCCATGCCTTTGCCTCGGCAGTCCACGCCATCATGGCAGGCTGGGACGCACAAGGGGCCCTCAAGCGCTGAGGGCCCCTCTGGCAGAGCTTGATCCAGTCAGTTCATACTCAGAAACCGTAGGCGACACCCAGACGGACACCTTGATCGTGCTGGTACAGTTTGCCTTTGCCTATGCTCGGTTTTTTGCCTTTGCTGAGAGTAGTCGGATTTTCAAATCGATTGTAGACATATTCAAGCCGGACCTGAATCCTGTCCGTCAGCTTCTGGGCGATACCAGCCCCCAACGTCATGCCATTAGCACTAAGACTATCCCGACGATACCCGACACGGGTGAACAGCAACGTTTTCGGCGCGACGAAATATCCCGGGAGGACACTCACGCCTACCGTTGAACCAGCGTTATGCTTCAAAAGTTTCTTATTGAGGTTTCGGGTATAATCCACCTCGCCTGCCAGATAGAAATCATTATTGAAACGATAACCGTAACCGGCAAACACGCCCATGCTCGCGCCCTTGTTGTGTTCCTTGAACTTGAATTTGCCAATTTTCGTTCGAGGCAAATCCACCGTGTCCTTTCCCCAACTGTAGCCGCTGGCGATGCCGACATAGGGCGCACCTCCCTTCGAAGCGGCATAGGCTGGCAAAAAAGAAAATAAAGAAAATGTGGAAGAAAGCGCCAATACAAGAAATAGATATTTAATATAATTCATGTTTTTCTCATAAATTGTTTAAAACGTTTAAAACATCGGTTTTATGAATGCAGCGCAAAAAACTACATTCAATAACTTGATAAGAACAATTAAATATTAACAAACATATAATGATTAAATTTCTATATTGAATACGTTTATGCGCCACAAAGGATATCTATATTTTATTTATAAATAGCTATGTTTCTTTTTTTGTATCCACTTTTTGTCCAGATCCTTCATGGCACAGCGGGACCGGATGAAAACCAGAATGGCGGCAATGACAATCGACATGGCCATGAACAACGGCGCCTGACGCCGGTCATGACAAAGGAGAATAGAGATGAAAGGGTTGGGGGGGGGGCTGCCCCGCGCGCCGTTGAGGTGTATCAGGCATGCGATCACCCCTCCCTGATCCCTGGACGCCCCTGAAAGGGGAGAGGCCCGGCCACAAAGGCCGAAACCAGCACCGCCCCCACGTCATGCCATCAGCATCGAGTGTTTTCCGGGGGCACCCGGCGCAGATATAAAACCGCGTCGTCGTCACTGTGATGCATCACGCCGGGACACTTACGCCGACCATTCTCACGGCCATAATCGTTAAGGGGATAAGACGGCATGCTCCGTATATTCGGCGCTCTTAAAGGTTTCAACACGACATTCAGGCCCCTCGTCGTTGGGTCCTGATCAGAATCCTCATCGTGCTTCAAAAACCCCTTTCCCAGATTTTGGATGCCACCCACCTTACCAACCAGATAGGCATTCCTCCCGGGATCATGGCTGAAATCAGCAAACCCACCTAGAATCGGACCATTGCCTAGTCCCTTAAGTGGCAGGGCCTTCTCATCAGAGGAATCCGTCGTTTCCTGCGCCAGACTATAACCGTCGGGAGTAGCAGCGGCATTGTCCGAACCACTTTTGAAAGCAGCATCAGCGGGAAAACAACCCGGCATGGTGGTAACTGCAAATGCCAAAAGTAAAAAACTAATATAATTCATACTTATCTTCTTTGAATGATGAATGCCTCCAATACGATTCAGATGGGCGACTATTCAGTCTTCATCGACAGATATTACTCACAAAGAAAACTATAAAACTAATATGTTTTACAAAATTCAGGCATAATTTAAATACATACTTCCTCATATAGGGACTTTATTAAATATATATTAATGAATTCCCAAATCTTCGTCCTGCATATTATGGTTCGTCACATTGCGCTCCTCGTCCAGATTTTTCATGGCCGGATGAAACCGGATGAAAACCAGAATGATGACGATGAGAAACGCCCCGACCATGAACGGCGCCTGATGCCAGTAATGATAAAGGGGAATGCCGATGAAAGGATTGAGGATCTGGCCCGTGGCCGCCGTCGAAGTGATCAGGCCTGCGATCGCGCCCTGATCCTTGGGCGACACGGAAAGGGACGCGCCCGCCTGCAGGCCCGGGCGCAGCAGGCCGAAGCCAATGCCCGCCAACGTCAGGGCCGCGACCAGCAAGCCGTAGGAGCCACCGACGATCAGGCCCGCAAACGAGAACAGCATGATGATGGAGCCCCAGCGCATCAGGAACTTCACCGACAGGTTGAAGCGCTGGATAAGGCCGATCTGGGCAAACAGCGCCGCCATCGCCATGGCCATGAGCGCCACGCTGACCATCTGCGTCGCCGCATCGCCCTTCAGCTTCAGCACATCCATGAAATAAAAGGCGCAAAGCTGCATCACGATGGACTGGGCAAAGCTCACGATCACCCCGATGATGACCCAGGGCAGCGCCTTTGGATCGGTCATCTTGAGGCTGGAGCGGCTTTCGCTCCTTTCCAACACCTGGGCCGTCGGCGCGCTGCGCTCGGGCAGATAGAACCAGATTAGCCCGGCGCTGGCGAAAGCTAGCAGGGCCACGGCGAAGAACGGCGCCAGAATGTGGATTTCCGAAAAGGCGGCGGCGATGCCAGGCCCCAGCGCCGTGCCAAGACCGAAAGCCGCGCCAAGCGAGGCCACGCCCTGCGCACGCTCAGCCCTTGTGGTTCGGTCCGCGATATAGGCCTGTGAGGCGGGTGGATTGCCCGAGCCCAATCCTCCGAAAATCGAGCGCGCCACCAGCAGCAGCGGAAAGATGATCCATACCGGCAGCCATTCCCACAACCCCAGCAGCACGATGATGGCAAAGAGCAGGGTTGAAATGGCATAGGCCAGCAGACCGACGAGGATGATCGGCTTGCGGCCCATCCGGTCCGAGCGCTTGCCCCAGAAGGGGCTTGTCAGCACCCATAATAGCGAGGAGAGCGAATAGATCATCGTGGTCTCGAAATCGCTCATGCCGAAATGGCGGGCGATCGGCGGCACCACGGCGAAAACCAGCGTCTGCCCCATGCCCACCGCCAACTGGCAGAAGAACAGGATGCCGAAGGCAAGCTTGCGCTCCTCGGGGGTCGTATGCGCGGTCGCACGCAGATATTGTTGATTCTCGGCCTCCCGAGTGGCGTCGAAATCCATATTTCCGGCGTTTTTCTGGGCGGGCATGAGCCGCTTCCTCGATGATTTTGCGGGACAGCTCTGCGGCGCCCTTGGGTCATGCGCACTGATTAACTCAAAAGAACACCCGCGCCAATGGACGATGCTTCAAGTGCGGCGGCAGAGGCTTTGACATGGCTGCCCCGCGCCCTACTCTGCGCATAACAATATTTAAAAATGCGAACCGCCCGGGAGGGGCCACATGAATCTTGCTCTGAGCGCGCAGGACGAGGCATTTCGTGAAGAAGTGCTCCGTTTTCTCGATGACAGGCTGACGCCGGCGCTGCGCCGAAACGGCAGCCTGATGACCAGCGTCTACGCCGATCACGACACGATCCGCGAGTGGCACAAGGTGCTTTATGAAAAAGGCTGGTCCGCCCCCGCATGGCCCAAAGCCTGGGGCGGCTGCGACTGGTCCGTGGTGCAGCACTATATTTTTTCCAGCGAATTCTCCCGGGCGGGCGCGCCGCCGCTTTCGCCCATGGGCGTCGGCATGTGCGGGCCGGTCCTGATCGGCCACGGCTCGCCTGAACAAAAGGCCTATTATCTGCCGCGCATCCTTTCGGGCGAGGATTTCTGGTGTCAGGGCTATTCGGAACCCGGGGCCGGATCGGACCTTGCCGCGCTCCAGATGAGCGCGGTGGAGGACGGAGACGATTTCATCCTCAACGGCTCGAAGATATGGACCACCCACGCCCAGCACGCCAACCGGCTGTTCAATCTGGTCCGCACCTCGAAAGAGGCCATTCCACAACGAGGCATCACCTTCCTTCTGATCGACATGGATACGCCCGGCATCAAGGTCGAGCCCCTCATCATGCTGTCGGGCGAGCATATCCAGAACCAGATATTCTTCACCGATGTCCGTGTTCCCAAGAAGAATGTGGTGGGGCGCATCGGCGAGGGCTGGACGGTGGCCAAATATCTGCTGGAATTCGAGCGTGGCGGCCATGCCTATGCGCCTGGCCTGCATGTCCGTCTCGACCGGATTCGCGCGATTGCCTCACATGAAATGCTCGGCACCGGCGTGCGCCTGATCGACGATCCGGCCTTCGCCGCCAAGCTTGACGAGGCCCGCATCGAGATCACCGCCCTTGAGTTCACCGAGCACCGGATCATGTCCGCCCTCAGCCACGGGGAAGCGCCGGGCACGCAGGGCTCGCTGCTGAAGACGCGCGGCACGGAAACAAGCCAGCGTCTGACCGAACTCGCCATCGAGGCGGTCGGCTGCTACGCAGCTCCATTCCAGCCGCAGGCGACGCGACCCGGCGGACCGGTGCCTGGCTGGGGCGCCCTCACCGGCAACCAGACGCCCGTAGGCCCTGAATATGCCGTGACCGCCATGCCCAAATATCTCAACGACCGGGCCGGCTCTATTTATGCCGGCTCCAACGAGATCCAGCGCAACATCATGGCAAAAGCCGTGCTTGGTCTTTGACATCGCGATACTGATAGACCGGAACCCTGTCCCATGAATATCGATGACGCCATCCGTAACCGCATTTCTGCCCGCGCCTTCAAACCAACGCCTGTTCCGCTTGAACTGATCACCGAAATACTGGAACTTGCGCGCCGGTCACCCTCCGGCACCAACATCCAGCCATGGCATGTCCATGTTGTCGCCGGGGATGTCCGGGCCCGCCTTGAAGCCGAAGTGCTCGCCCATCGTGAAACCCACCCGGACGATGCGGTGGCTGAGTTTCCCCGCACCTCCAAGCGAAAGGAGCCCTATACGTCGCGGATGCGCACACTCGGCAAAGCGATGTACGGGCTGCTCGGCAT
Organism: Hyphomicrobiales bacterium; assembly: GCA_015655095.1. Classification (GTDB taxonomy): domain Bacteria; phylum Pseudomonadota; class Alphaproteobacteria; order Parvibaculales; family Parvibaculaceae; genus JAATFR01. The sequence continues at coordinate 6,835 of JAATFR010000029.1, forward strand.
TGCCAAGGGCGATCAGGCGGCCAACTGGCATCAATGGGGCCGCAACTATGCGTTCTTCGACGCCCCGGTGGGACTCATTTTCACCATCGACAAAGACCTCGACGCCATGAGCTTCCTCGACATCGGCATGTTCATGCAATCGATCATGCTGGCAGCGAAGGCGCGCGGCCTCGACACCTGCGCCCAGGGCGCGTGGAACAATTACTGGAGCGTGACACGGCGGGTGCTCAATGTGCCGGACGACCGCTATGTGATCTGTGGCATGTCACTGGGGTATGCGGATGAAAACGAGCCAGTGAACGGGCTGATCGCCGGACGCGAACCCCTGCCGGCGATCGCAACCTTTCACGGCTTCTAGTCTGGTTATCGAGGCGCCGGCAAGGCCGAAGCATCGGGCCGGTCGGCGGGTGACACCCACCCGTTTGACCAGCGCTCGGTTATGCTGCCATCCGCGGGCTGCACCGCCTCCGGCTCCGCGTTTGTGGCCGGAGCAAACTCGGCGATGAAGGGGCGTGGATTGACAAGAAGCGGCGCATAGGGCCCGCCAAGAGAATCGATCAGCCCCGCCCCGCCCATCTGGCTGGCCGTAATGAGATCAGGCGTTGCAAGTGCCGCCCCGGCAGCACCGCCTGCGGAATTCGTTGTATCGCTATTGGCGGCAAAACCCGGCAGCACACCGGCCACCACCAGCGGACAGCACAGGATCAGGGGCCTTAATATGTGAAATATCGACATCATGATCCTTCCTTGATTAAACAGGAAAGCCTGTCATTTCTAGCCCCTTGCGAAAGATATCCCAAAGCAGGGTCCTCAGAAATTTTATTCATCCCCGCTTGGCAAGCCCAGGGCCTCCACCCATTCAATCAGGTGGTTGGGCAACATAGGCCGGGCAAAGAGATAGCCCTGCGCCAGCATGCAGCCATGGTCGCGCAGAAATGCAGCCTGGACCGCGGATTCCACGCCTTCCGCAATCACCTCGATCCCCATGCCCTGAGCCATGCCAATGATCGTAGGCGTCAGGGAGGCGTTTGAACTATCCTCAGGCAGGCCATCAACAAAGGATTTATCGATCTTGATCATGTCGATGGAGAAGCGCTTGAGATAGCTGAGCGAGGAGTAGCCGGTGCCGAAATCGTCGAGCGAGATACGGACACCGATCGCCTTCAGCCGGTCGATCTCGTCGGCGGCACTAGGTTCAACCAGCATACGCTCGACCAGTTCAATCTCGATCATGTCAGGCGGTATGCCGCTTTCCGCCAGAAACTCCGCAAGCGCGTTGGAAACCCGGCTGTCCAGCAATTGTCTGGAAGAAACGTTCACTGATATGCGCCGGAGAAATCCCAGTTCCTGCCGCCATTTCACCATCTGCTCGCAGACGGTGCGCAGAACCCATGTCCCGATGGTCAGAATTGAACCGCTCGCCTCGGCAATCGGGATGAACTCCTGAGGCCCCACATCCCCAAAATAGGGGTGCCGCCAGCGCAACAATGCTTCCGCCCCGACCATCTCGCCCGTCTCAAGGTGTACCTGCGGCTGATAGAGCAGATACAGCTCCTTGTTTACGACCGCATTGAACAGGTCCTGCGACAGCGTTTCCTGACGCGAGACGAGCTGGTTGGCATTATCGAAATAAAAGCGATAGCGGTTCTTGCCCTGAGACTTTGCCGCCAGCATTGACTTGCGCGCATGGGCCAGCAACTCCCCTATTTCCTTGCCATCATCGGGAAAGATCGCGATGCCGATGCTGACGCCGATATGAAGCTCATTCAGCCCCGGCAGCAATGGCCGGGCCATGACGTCAATGAGCCGGCGCGCAAGCGTCGCCACATTCGAAACCGATGACGCGCCTGAAACCAGAATGCCGAATTCGTCCTCAGTCAGCCGGGCAATCATATCGGTCTGGCGGATAGCGCTCTCGAAACGCCGCGCTGCTTTCACCAGCGCAGCATTGCCCCCCCTCGTGCCAAGCAGCTTGTTCACTTCGGACAGGAAATCCAGATCAAGGTAGAGCACCGCCATATGCCCATCTTCCCGGCTCGCTCCCACCAGCGCCGAATAGCCCCAGTCCATGAACATCGCCCTGTTCGGCAATCCGGTGAGTTCATCTCTGCTCTTGTTTTTGGAAAGTTCAAGATTCAATCTGCGGCGGGCGCCAAGAGAGCGGTTCATCAGCACAAAGGCGGTGACAAGACCCGCAACAACCCCAAGCGAAAGAGTTATCATGAGGGAAATACTGCCACCCGCTCGGCGTTCGGACTGCTCGAGAAGAACCTCCAGCTCCCGTCCCCTGCGCAGCTTCATGGCGGAGAGAAGCATGCGTAATTCGTCCATTTCCTTGCGCCCGGCCCCCGCACCCAGCAATGTTATCGCTCCTTGATTATTGCCGATCTGGGCCAGCTCC
>JAATFR010000384.1 GCA_015655095.1 Hyphomicrobiales bacterium
CCGGGCGCGCGCCAGAGGTGCATTCAGGGATACATATTGTCGGCCTCAATCGCATCGCGCGGCCATTCCACCTTGATCAGCGCGCCGCTCCGGCCATCGGCGCGGTTGCCGATCTGGACGCGGGCGCCGGTCCGCTCCAGCAGGGTCTTGGCGATGAAAACGCCAAGGCCCATGCCCTCGTGCCCGTCCTCATCGTCGCTGGCCTTGCCACCGCGGCGCGGCCGGGTGGTGACATAGGGTTCGCCAAGCCGGTCGAGCACATCGGCGGCAAAGCCGGGGCCATCGTCCATGATCTCGATGCGCACGCGCTTGCGCGTGTACCAGGCATGCAGCGTCACTTCGCTGCGGGCAAAATCGGTGGCGTTCTCCACCAGATTGCCGAGGCCGAACATCATTTCCGGGCGGCGACGTATCTGTGGCTCGAAGGCCTCGTCTTCGCCTTCCTCGATGTCCATGTGGAACTCAATGTCGCCGCCCTGCCAGGGCTGCATGATTTCATCGAGCAGCACCGTCAGCGGCAGGCGGGAATGAACCGCGTCGGCCTCGTCCGGTTTCCGGGCGAGGCGGGACAGGATTTCCTTGCAGCGCTCGGCCTGGCTGTTGAGCAGTTGCAGGTCTTCCGTCGTCTGTTCGGGCGAAAGCCCGCCTCTCAGCAGTTCCTTGGAGACAAGAGCGATGGTGCCGAGCGGGGTGCCAAGCTCATGGGCGGCGGCGGCGGCGAGCCCGTCGAGCGCCGTCAGGCGCTGGGCCCGGGCAAGCACATGCTGGGTGGCGGAGAGCGCATTGGACATGCGCCGCGCCTCATGGGCGACCCGCCAGGCATAGGCCGCCATGAAGCCGATGCCGAGTGACAGGGCGGCCCAGATGCCGGTCAGATAGACTTTGGAAAGCCGGAACGGCTCGCTTTCGAACCAGGGCAGGGGCTCATGATAGATGGCGAGGGCAGCGACCAGTCCGAAGGTGAGGGCCAGCAGCAGGATGGTGCTGCGCAGCGACAGCGCAGTTGCGGAAATGGTGACCGGTGCCATGAACAGCAGGGCGAACGGGTTTTCGAGCCCTCCGGTCAGATAGAGCAATACCGCGAGCTGGAGAATGTCGAAGGCGAAATAGAGCGCCGCCTGCCACTCCGGGATCCGCACAGAGGCCGAATAGCGCAGCGTGAGGAGGACGTTGAGCCAGGCTGAGGCTGCAATGGCGGCAAGGCAGAAGCCGAGGGGGAGGGGATAGCCGAAGACCAGATTGACGGCAAGCACGGCGACAAGTTGTCCGGCGATGGCGAGCCAACGCAGCACAACCAGCGTCTGGAGCCGAACCCGGCCGGATGCATCCTCCGACGGGCTACGCAATCGCCACCACGGCAATTCGGTTTCCGTTATCGAAAGCATATTAATAGTCCCCCGCCTCACGCACTACCCGTTGGCGGGCCAGTGGCCGCCCAGAGGTCTTGTCTCGCCGATCCGCATGATCCACAGATTTGAGGGATCATAGCCTTTCGCCTTGCCCGCGGCCATGAAGCGTTGCGGCGGCTCGAACGGGGGTTCCAGCGTCAGCAGCACGGTGCCCCAGTGCATCCCCACCAGCCGGTGGGCGGCAAGATCGAGCCCCATCTGCACCGCCTGTTCGGGCGTTGCGTGGGAGGCGTGCATCATCTCCTCGGGCGCATAGGCGCCGATGCCAAGGAGGGCAGTGTCGAAGGGGCCGTACTGCTCGCCGATCTCCTTGAAAACGGGCCCATAGCCCGAATCTCCGCCGAAAAAGAGGTAATGGCCGGGGCTGCGGATCGCGAACCCTGCCCACAGGGTTTTGTTGGTGTCGAGTCCGGTCCGGCGCGACCAGTGCACGACCGGCAGCGCGGTGAACTCGGTGTCGCCGACCTTGTGGGACTGATACCAGTCGAGTTCCACCACATGGGTGAAGCCCCGGGCATGGAAAAATTCGCCAAGCCTGAGCGGGACGATCACCAGCATCCGGTCCTTGCCGGGGAGTTTGGCAAGGGCTCGCTCATCCAGGTGATCATAATGATTGTGGCTGACCACGAGCACGTCGATGGGCGGGAGCGCCGGAATGGCGATCCCCGCCTTGACGTAGCGCTTGGGGCCGAGCCCGGCTGGTCCTGCATAGGTCGTAAGATAGGGGTCTGTCAGCACGGTCAGGCCGCCCATCCGGATCAGGAAGGAGGCATGGCCAAGCCAGGTGGTGAAGTCATGACCCGTCGCCAGATGACGGTCGAGCTCACGCAACGCCTCGGCAGGGGGGACGACATGTCCCTCGGGGATATCGACCTTCTGGCGGCCCATCCTGAACATGTCGAGCAGGTAGGGGGCGACATGCTTCATGCGCGCGGCGCTTCGGCGTGGACTCCCTTTCGGATTGCGAAAAGTGCCATTCGAAAGATGATGCCAGGGCCGTGGGGAAGCCGGTGACGAACGCGATTTTTTCATCGCGTGAAGATAGGCGCTGGTTGAACGCTGTAAAAGACGGAAAACCTCTGAGGCGGCCCGGAGAGCCGATTCAGAGCCATTTTCCTGCCTAATTTCCCTTTATGGGGCGCCTGCCGCCTCCAGCAGTTTGACGATGTCGTTGAAGCGGCGTTCCTTCGCGATGTCCAGCGCGGTGCGTCCGGTCAGGTCCGTCTCTGTCAGATCGGCCTTGTAGGCGATCAGAACCTTGACCACCCCGGTGTTGTGCTGGCGCGTGGCGACGATGAGGGGCACGTCGCGGTCGGCGCCGGTCTTGTTGGCGTCGGCGCCGCCAGCCAGCAAGACCTCGGCAAGACCGGCATTGCCATTGAAAGCGACAACGTTGAGGGCGGTGTTGCCGTCCCGGTCCGTGGTGTCAGGGCGCGCGCCCCGGGCCAGCAGGTAGCGGACCGCATCGTTTTGGCCCTTCTGGGACGCAAGCACGATGGCCGGGGTGCCGGAAACGTCCGTTCCGTCTGGCGAAAGGCCGCGCAATATCGCCTTGTTGATCTCCGACAGATCGCCCTTGGCCGCCGAATCGGCGATTGTTGTGTCCGCGCCTATCGTATTGCCAAAGTCGGCCCGGGCTGGCCCTGAAATGGCGGAACCAAGAGCAAGCGCCAGCGCAGCTATCGCCAGTTTACGGGAGAGAAGGGCCGGAAAAGGGCCTGAATCTGTGGACCGTGTCATATCGCCACCTGAATTTTATGTCTTTCCGCGCTAGGGTCGCTCCGCCTGTTACGCGGTGCCTGGTCGATTCCGGCGGGGAAAGAAGCGCGAGGACCTGCGCGAAGGGGCAGACTGTAGGACCGGGGACCATGGCTCGGCAAGCTGGTTAAGGAAGTGAAAGAAAAGAGATGAACAAGACGCGCTGGATCACCCTTCTTGTCGCCCTGATTGTCCTTCTGGCGGGCGGCGCCTGGTATATAAACAGCCACATGGAGGCGCAGGAGGAGACGGCTTCCCAGGATGACACCACTTCTTCGGGTGAGGTGCTGATCGGCGGGCCGTTCCGGCTTACCAACCAGAGCGGCGAGAGCGTGACCGAGCAGAATTTCCGCGGGAAGTTCATGCTGGTCTATTTTGGCTACACATTCTGCCCCGATGTCTGCCCGACCGAACTTCAGATCATGACTTCGGCGCTGGGCGAACTGGGATCAGGCGTCGAGAACGTGGTGCCTGTTTTTGTGACTGTCGACCCCGAGCATGACACGGTGGCCGTCATGGCCGATTACGTGAAGCATTTTTCGCCCCGTCTCGTCGGACTGACCGGTACGCCGGACCAGATTGCCGCAGCCGCCAAGGCCTATCGGGTCTATTATCAGAAAGTGACGGATGACAGCGCAACCGGCGGATACAGCATGGATCATTCATCCATCGTCTATCTGATGGGGCCTGACGGGCGCTTCGTCGAGCATTTTGGCCCCGGCACCACGCCGGAACAGATGGCGGCAGGTATCAGGAAATATCTTTGAGAGCAATTCTCAGCCGTCGGACGCCTGAATAATTAACCCCAGATTTATCCCTCTGCGACAAGCTGCGCGCTTTCATTGCGGCCCATAATCTAATAACCCTATTATCGATACGGGTTTGCCGCTGATCTGTTGGCGGCGGTGGGGAACGACCGGAAACGGGGCACGGCCAGAATAATTTTTGCTTCGGCAATCAGCGAGGAGACCGTCGTATGGCAACGGCGAGAGAACCGGGACTGCGCATTCCCGGAATGTTGACATCCGCCTCGTGGGCAACAGGGGCAGCCTTCGTGATCGGCGCCTTGTGGAGCCTCACCGTGGCGGCGAAGGCGAAAGACTGGGGCATGGCTGTCCATGCCTGGATTTTTCTGGCCTTTTTCTTCGGGGGCATTTTCTGGCTTGGGCTGCGCCATCTGAATGCGGTGGAGGGGAAAACCGACGATGACGGCACCGGCTATAATGACGGCGTCATCAAGGCTGGTGTGATCGCCACGCTGTTCTGGGGCATCGCCGGGTTTCTGGCGGGCGTCTATATCGCGGCTGAACTCGCCTTTCCGTTGTTGAACTTCGATCTTTCGTTTCTGAGCTTTGGCCGGTTGCGGCCGCTCCATACCTCGGCGGTGATCTTCGCCTTCGGCGGCAACGCGCTCATCGCCACGTCCTTTTACGTGGTGCAGCGCACCTGCCGGACACGGCTTGCGGGCGATATAGCGCCCTGGTTCATTTTCTGGGGCTACCAGCTTTTCATCGTAGTCGCCGCCACCGGCTATCTGATGGGAATAACTCAGGGTAAGGAATATGCCGAGCCTGAATGGTATGCCGACATGTGGCTCACCATCGTTTGGGTGACCTATCTCATGGTGTTCATGCTGACGCTCGCCAAGCGCAAGGAACCCCATATTTATGTGGCGAACTGGTTCTATCTGGCCTTTATTGTCACGATCGCGATGCTGCATATCTGCAATAATCTTTCGATCCCGCAGACAGTATTCTCCAGCAAGAGCTATCAGCTCTTCTCCGGTGTGCAGGATGCGCTGGTCGAGTGGTGGTACGGGCACAATGCGGTGGGCTTCTTCCTGACCGCGGGTTTCCTCGGGATGATGTATTATTTCGTGCCCAAGCGCGCGAACCGTCCCGTCTATTCCTACCGGCTCTCAATCATCCATTTCTGGTCGCTGATCTTCATCTATATCTGGGCGGGGCCGCATCATCTTCACTATACCGCCCTGCCGGACTGGGCGCAGACGCTGGGCATGACTTTCTCGATCATGCTGTGGATGCCCTCATGGGGCGGTATGATCAACGGCCTGATGACGCTTTCGGGCGCATGGGACAAGCTGCGCACGGACCCTGTGATCCGGATGCTCGTCGTCTCCGTCGCCTTCTACGGCATGTCCACCTTCGAGGGTCCGGTCATGTCCGTGAAGGAGGTCAACTCGCTTTCTCATTATACGGACTGGACCATCGGGCACGTTCATTCGGGCGCGCTCGGCTGGGTCGGTTTTGTCACCTTTGGCGCGGTCTATTGCCTGGTGCCGTGGTTGTGGAAGCGTGAGCGGCTCTATTCGATGGCGCTGGTCTCATGGCACTTCTGGATCGCGACCCTCGGCATCGTGCTCTACATCACCTCCATGTGGGTGTCGGGCATTCTTCAGGGCCTGATGTGGCGCAGCTACGACACGAACGGCTTTCTTGAATATTCGTTCGTGGAAAGCGTCGCGGCGATGCACCCCTTCTATGTCATCCGGATGCTGGGCGGCCTGCTTTATCTCGTGGGTGGCGCGATCATGGTTTACAACTGCTGGCGGACGATCAGGGGCGATCTCCGGGCCAAGGAACCAGTGACGCAGGATGATCTCGCGCATCGCGTGCTCATGCCTTCGCCTGCTGATTGAGGAGCATCTAGATGGCCGGTTTTTCCCATGACAGAATCGAAAAGAACTCGATTCTCCTGTTGCTCCTCACGCTCATCGTGGTCTCCATCGGTGGCCTCGTCGAAATTGTGCCAACATTTTTGATCAAGAGCACCATCGAGGATGTGAAGGGCGTTCGCCCCTATAGCCCGCTGGAACTCGAAGGGCGCAACATCTACATACGCGAGGGCTGCTATCTGTGTCACAGCCAGATGATCCGCTCGCTGCGCGCGGAGGTTGAACGCTACGGCCATTATTCGCTGGCGGCGGAAAGCATGTATGACCATCCGTTCCAGTGGGGGTCGAAGCGCACCGGACCCGATCTGGCGCGTATCGGCGGAAAATATTCCGATGAATGGCAGCGTCTTCATCTGGAGAATCCGCGTCAGGTGGTGCCAGAATCGGTGATGCCGGGGTTCCCGTTCCTTGCGACCACGCCGCTTGATTATTCGGAAATTCAGGATGACATGCGAGCGCTGATCGCCACAGGCGTTCCCTATACAGATGAAGATATCGCCAACGCCAAAGCTGATCTGGAAGCCCAGATCAATCCCGATGCCCCGGGGGCTGACGGCCTGACGAAGCGTTATCCCAAGGCGGTCGTGCGCACGTTCGATGGAAAAGATCCCGCGCAGGTGACGGAGATGGACGCGCTGATCGCCTATCTCCAGATGCTGGGCACGCTGGTTGATTTCAATGCGTATGAAAATGCGGACTTCAAGCAATAGGCAACGCCATGAGCGACTATGAACTCTATGTCTTTTTGCGTGTCTGGGGCGGCAGTGGCGGGCTCGTTCTTATTTTCGTGCTCTTCCTCATTTTCTGCGGCTATGCGCTCTGGCCCGCCAATCGTGACAAATTCGACCATCTCGCCCGTCTTCCACTCGATGACGATGATGCAGGACCCCGCCTATGACCCAGGAACATAAACATCGCGATGAACTTTCGGGTGTGGACACCACGGGCCATGAGTGGGATGGCATCCGGGAACTGAACAATCCTCTGCCGAAATGGTGGCTCTACACCTTCTATGCTTGCATCCTGATTGCGGCGGTGTTCTGGGTTCTGTGGCCGACCTGGCCTTATATCCATAACGGAGCCTGGACCCATACGAACGGCGTTCTTTCCTATGTCCAGCGCGACACGGTGAGGCAGGAACTGGCCGCGGTAGCGGCGGGCCGCCAGCAGACGCTCGATCAGATCACCAAAACGCCGATCGAGGATATCGCCGGCAACAGCCAGCTCATGGAAGTGGCGCTGGCGGGCGGCAAGGCCGCGTTTGGCGACAATTGCGCGCCCTGCCATGGCTCCAACGCGGCGGGTAGCAAGGGTTTTGCCAACCTCAATGACGATGACTGGCTCTGGGGTGGTTCGCTGAAGGAGATTCAGCAGACCATTACCCATGGCATCCGCTGGGAGGCGGATGATGAAACGCACCAGAACCAGATGCCGGGCTTCCTGAAAGACGGGATGCTGCCGCGCGATCAGGTTAATGATGTGGTGGAATATGTGCTGTCCTTCTCCGGCAGGCAGGACGACAAGGCGGCGGCCACGCGCGGCGCGGCTGTTTTCGCCGCTAATTGCGTCACCTGTCATGGTGCGGACGGCAAGGGCAACAAGGAACTGGGCGCACCCAACCTGACCGATGCGATCTGGCTCTATGGCGGTGACAAGAATACAATTCTCGAAACCGTGTCCAATGGTCGCGGCGGCGTCATGCCAGCTTGGAGCAGCCGCCTCAGTGAAGGCACCATCAAGGAACTTGCACTCTATGTGCATTCTCTTGGTGGTGGAAAATAAACGGTGACAGAACTATCGCTTGAAGGGCTTGCCTCACAGGCGGCACAAGAAGCGTCCCATCCTCATGGTGTGGCGGGCGAGATAATAACGCCTGTCAATTCCAGCAAAAACCGGTCCATGTATGAAAGCCGGGTGAAGGTTTATCCCAAGCTCGTTCACGGCTTTTTCCGCAAGGTCAAGTGGGGCGTCATGGCGGTAACGCTCGGCATCTATTATCTGACGCCGTGGCTGCGCTGGCATCGTGGGCCGGGTCTGCCCGATCAGGCGGTTCTGCTCGATTTCGCCCATAGCCGGTTTTATTTCTTCTTCATCGAGATATGGCCCGAGGAAATCTACTACATCACGGGCCTGTTGATTCTTGCCGCCATCGGGCTCTTTCTGGTCACCAGCGTCGCGGGACGGGTGTGGTGCGGCTATACCTGCCCGCAAACGGTCTGGACCGATCTCTTCATTCATGTCGAGCGCTGGATCGAAGGGGATCGCTCCGCGCGCATCCGCCTCGACCGGGAAGGCTGGAGCGTCCATAAACTTTTTCTCAAGGTTTCCAAGCATATCGTCTGGCTGCTGATTGCGGTGGCGACAGGTGGCGCCTGGGTCTTTTATTTCGCGGATGCGCCGACGCTCGCAAGCCAGTTCTGGCATCTCGACGCGCCGGTCATCGCCTGGGGCGCTGTTGCTGCCTTCACGGCTTCCACCTACCTTCTGGGCGGCATCGCCCGGGAGCAGGTCTGCATCTATATGTGCCCGTGGCCGCGTATACAGGGAGCGATGTTTGACGAGGAGTCGCTGCTTGTTTCCTACAAGGCGGATCGTGGCGAACTGCGCGGACCCCACAAGAAGGGGACAAGCTGGGAGGGACGCGGCGATTGCATCTATTGCGGTCAGTGTGTCGTCGCCTGCCCGATGGGCATCGACATCCGCGATGGAATGCAGCTTGAGTGCATCCAGTGCGCGCTCTGCATTGACGCTTGCAACGACATCATGGACCGGATCGAGCGTCCGCGCGGCCTGATCGGCTATGATACGCTGAGCAATCCTGAACGCCGCCGGTCGGGGCTGAAGCAGCGTTTCCGGATCGCGCGCCCGCGCACTCTCGTCTACGCCGCCGCCATGCTGCTGGTCGGGGGCATCATGCTTTACGCGCTGACCCATCGCCAGACGCTGGAACTTAACGTGCTGCCGGATCGCAACCCGCTGTTCGTCACCCTGTCGGACGGTTCGATTCGCAATGGCTATACGCTCAAGATCCAGAACAAGGAGTTGACCGGCCATAATTACAGGGTCAGCATCGTGGGGCTTGATGGTGCGCGTCTGATCCGCGCTGTGCCGGATGAGGCCGATCCATCCACCGTGCTGGTCGACGCGGACACGCTGCGCGCGGTCAAATATTTTGTTGCGTTGCCGCCCGACAAGCTCGCGCAGGTGAAGGATGGCGAGGCCAGCTTCTCCATCCGCATCACGCGGCTCGACGACGGCACGATCACGGAAACGGAAACCGGTTTCAGGGGGCCGCAATGACGGGCAGTTCACAGACCAGCCATTTCCCCGCACCGTTCGGACGCATGACGGGATGGCGTTTTCTTTTCATTATCCTTGGTTTTTTCGCTGTCGTCTTCAGCGCCAACGGGGCGCTGATCTATTATGCCGTATCGGGCTTCAGCGGCATTGAAACCGACAACGCCTTCCAGAAGGGGCGCGCCTACAATGAGGTGCTGGCCGACATGGAAGAGCAGAAGGCGCTTGGCTGGACTTCGCAACTGACAGGCAAAACCGTGCCGATGCCTGCGGGCATCCTCACCCGCA
>JAATFR010000271.1 GCA_015655095.1 Hyphomicrobiales bacterium
CACCTATTTCTGGATCGACCCCGAGGAAGACCTGATTGCGATCATGATGACCCAGCTCATGCCTTCAGGCGCCTATCCCTTGCGCCCGCAATTCCAGCAACTGGTTTACGCCGCGCTTGAGGATTGAACCATAGAATCCCTCTCCCGGCGGGGAGAGGGATCCGGATGGATGCCGGGCACAAAGCTCAGTAAATTGTCGCCTGCACAACGGCTTTCAGGCGCTCAATGATCGAGAACTCATCCTCGATGAAATCGGAATCGATCCACCATTCCTCGACCTCATGGCTGATGCGCCCCACTTCCGGGCCTTCGGGCACACCGGCGGCCATGATCATCGCGCCGGTCAGCGGAAAGACCGGGCGCTCCCAGTTGTCGGCCATAGCAATCAACGCGCGCCACTGGAAAGCGTTGTGGTTGCGCGCGTCGCTCGCCCAGGCCAGCATCACCCGGTCCTTGAAGAGATCGCACCCGAGCCGATAGAGCGCGCGGCGCACCTCGCGCATCGAAAGATAGCAAACGATCTTCGTCGTGTCGGTCAGCATCGCGATGATGCGCGCACGGTCCTTGTTGGAAAGCTTGAGCCGGTCCGCCAGCGCATTGACGCCATCTGTATCACTGTCAAGCAGGGCGGCCAGACGCAGAATCGAATCGCAGGAGAAAAGCTGGTTCGCCTCGATGTCGGCCAGCGTCTCCAGCCGGTCCATGCGGGCGGCTTCCGGCAACACAAGTTGCAGAATGCCCGCCGCCGCCATCAGACGCAGACCCGCCACCGCTTCATCGGCGGCAAGGATGCGCAGCAGTTCATCGCGCACCCGCTCGGCGGAAAGCGTCAGCAGGCCTTCCTTTCCTGCGGCACAGGCGCGAAGCGCCGCCTCGTCGGCCTCGCCCCGGCCATAATGGGCATGGAAGCGGAAGAAACGCAGGATGCGCAGATAATCCTCGCGGATACGGTTTCCCGCATCGCCGATAAAACGCACCCGGCGCGCCGCAATATCTGCCCTGCCCGTGCCAAGCGGATCGTGCACGGTGCCATCCGCTTCGGCATAGAGCGCATTGATGGTGAAATCGCGGCGCTCCGCATCCAGGGTCCAGTCGGTGCCAAAGGCCACCTCGGCGTGGCGCCCATCCGTGGCAAGATCGATCCTGAGCGTGGTGATCTCGAAGGCCTGACCGGAAATCACCGCCGTGACCGTGCCATGGGCAAGACCGGTCGGCACCGTCCTGATGCCATGCGCGTCCAGCAGCGCGATCACCCGTTCCGGCCTTTCGGTGGTGGCGATGTCGATGTCCGCCACCGGCTCGCCCATCAGCGCATTGCGCACGCAACCGCCGACAAAGCGCGCCTCGCCGCCCGCGCTTGCCAGCGCCGCCAGAATGGCCTGTGCGTCCGCGTCCTTCAGCCAGATGTGCTGGGCAAGTTCACCTTGCATTTTTTTCGCCGCGTTCATGAGCTTCTTCCCGTTATGTTTTTAATCCGCGAAAACGCGGTCGTAGAAATTCTTCAGCATGCCCGCCGTCGCGCCCCAGATATAATGCCCCTCATAGGGCATGGCGTAATATTCCCGCCTCTCCCCGCGCCAGACCGCATTATGCTGCTCATGATTGGCCGGATTCATCAGGAATGACAGCGGCACCTCGAAGATTTCCGCCACCTCCGCTTCCGCCGCCAGCAGCACGAAGCCGGGTTTGACGAAACCGATCACTGGCAGGATGCGAAATCCCGTGCCGGTTTCATAAATGTCGAGTACGCCTGCCACCTCAACAAAGGAGCGGTCGAGGCCGATTTCCTCCTCGGCCTCGCGCAGCGCCGCTGTGACAGGATCCTCGCCCTCCTCGATCTTGCCGCCGGGAAAGGCGACCTGTCCCGAATGGGAACCGAGACTGTCGGAACGCCGCGTCAGCAGTACCCAGGGCTCGTCGCGCTCGATGATCGGCACCAGCACAGCGGCGGCGCGCAGTTCGCGCGGCTCGGCATAACCCGTATGGTCAGGGTTCAAATCCTGATCGCTGCGCGAGGCCTTGCCTTCCAGTATCTGTTCACGGCTTGGCCAGCGCTGCGTGGCCAGGGCCGCGATGCGGCGGCGGTAATCGGGGATAAAGTCCACGGCGGCATCCATCAGAAATTAACCTCACGGGCGGGCATGAAGGGAAAGAAGATCCCCCCGCTCCAGACGCCGAACCATGGCTCGCCCTGATAGGGCTCCTCCACGCCCAACGCGACCAGATCATAGAACACGGCGCGATTGATCAGCGCCTCAAGGCGGGCGCGCACATGCACATAGGGCGCGGGCTCTCCCGTTTTGGGATCAACCACGAAGCGCATCGGGTGATCGGGGCCCGCCACGGCGTCGTCCCCGACATTGGTGGTGAAGGTCAGCACCTGCGCGCGGCCCTCGCCCTCCACCTTCATCGCCACGGCGACGAAAGGCGCATCATCGACCCTTATCCCCACCTTCTCGACCGGCGTGACCAGATAATAACGGCCGTCCTCATCATGGCGCAGGATGGTCGAGAACAGGCGCACCAGTCGTTCCCGCCCGATCGGCGTGCCAAGATAGAACCATGTGCCGTCCCGGGCGATTCGCATGTCGAGATCACCGCAGAAATCGGGATTCCACAGATGGACCGGCGGCAGACCGCGCGCCTTCTTGCCGGCAGCCGCCGCCTCGTTCAGCCCTGCCATGATGCCCTGGGCCGCCCGGGGAGGGGCTTTGGACTCTCCATTGGTCGAGGTCATTGCTTCCGCCTTGTTTGTGGAGCGGGCACATGGACGGGAATTGTTTTGCCGACCGGTCCCTGCCATCTTACTCTTGCTAGAAGATAAGCCATTTCAAAGCTATATGTAGGCGAATGCAGACAGTCAGTGAAGCCGGGGACCCGATCCTCGAAGAGATCGAGGCCGCCGGCGCGAAGATCGCCGCGGCCCGCGCGGCGATTGGCGATGTCATTTACGGGCAGGAAACCGTGATCGACCAGACGCTGGTGACAGTGCTGGCGGGGGGCCATGCGCTGCTCGTGGGCGTGCCTGGACTGGCGAAAACGCTGCTCGTCCACACCATGGGCACCGTGCTTGGGCTCGATGACAAGCGCGTCCAGTTCACGCCGGACCTGATGCCCGCCGACATTCTGGGCTCGGAGGTGCTGGAGGAAGCCGATACCGGGCGGCGCTCGTTCCGCTTCATCAAGGGCCCCGTCTTCTGCCAGGTGCTCCTGGCCGACGAGGTGAACCGGGCGCCGGCCAAGACGCAGTCGGCCCTGCTGGAGGCGATGCAGGAGAACCAGGTGACCATCGAGGGCACCACCCTGCCGTTGCCGCGGCCCTTCATGGTGCTGGCCACGCAAAATCCGGTGGAGCAGGAGGGCGTTTATCGCCTGCCCGAGGCCCAGCTCGACCGCTTTCTGATGCAGATCGACGTCGTTTATCCCGATCTGGAAGCAGAACGGCGGATGCTGCTGGAAACCACTGGCCTTGGCGAGGCCACGGCACGCCCGTCCATGAGCGTCGAGGACCTGCTCCATATCCAGACGCTGGTGCGCCGGGTGCCGGTCGGCGAAAAGGTCGTGAACGCCATTCTCACCCTCGTCCGCGCCGCCCGGCCTGAGGAAAACGCCTCCGGCGAGGTCGCCCGCCATGTTGCCTGGGGGCCAGGTCCCCGCGCCAGCCAGGCGCTGATGCTGGCGGCGCGCGCCCGCGCGCTTATCGACGGGCGCTTCTCGCCCTCCATCGACGATGTGCGCGAACTGGCCGCACCGGTGCTGCGCCACCGCATGGCGCTCAATTTCTCGGCCCGGGCCGAGGGCGTCACCGTTGGCGGCGTCATCGACCGGCTCACCCGGCAACTGGTCTGACCGGGCGGGGACGGATGTCGACGCCCCAATCCCCCATGCCCACACCCGCCGCCCGTCTGCGCGAGCAGGCCGATGCGCTGGCGGAAGCTCTGCCGCCGTTGCTGGCTGAGGCCGAGCATGTCGCCAACACGGTGTCGCAGGGTGTCCATGGCCGCCGCCGCAGCGGCCTTGGCGAGGCCTTCTGGCAGTTCCGCCGCTTCCGCGAGGGCGATGAGGCCGCCTCCATCGACTGGCGGCGCTCGGCCCGCTCACGTCATCTGTTCGTGCGCGAGACTGAATCAGAAGCCGCCGAAGCCGTCTATATCTGGCGCGACGGTTCCGCCTCGATGGATTACCGCTCGGACGATGCCCCTGCGACCAAGCGCGACCGCGCGACAGTGCTCGCCTTCGCGCTTGCCACCCTTCTGATCCAGGGCGGTGAGCGGGTAGCCGTGCTGGGCGAGGGCGCGGCGCCGGGCACGGGGCGCGCGGCCCTGCGCCAGATCGCCCACCGGCTGATCGGCAGCCCCGATCCTCGCGAACCAAGCCTTCCGGCGCCCGCCGCACTGCCACGCCATGCCCAGCTTGTGCTGATCAGTGATTTTCTCGCCCCGGCGGCCGACATCACCGCGCTGATGAAGGACCTTTCGGCCAAGGGCATCCGCACCCATCTGGTGCAGGTGCTCGATCCGGCGGAGGAAGATTTTCCCTTTGAGGGCCGGACCGAATTCGAGGGCGTCGAGGACACGTTGCGCATCATGGTCGGGCGCGCCCAGTCCCTGCGGCAGGCCTATCACGACCGGCTGGAGAGCCACCGCAACCACATCCGCCAGCTCGCTCGCGAACTCGATTTCACTTTCGCCGCCCACCGCACGGACCGGCCGCCACAGACGGCCCTGCTGGGGCTCTACACGGCGCTGGCCGGGAGCCGCGACATGGGCACGCGCCGGGGAGTTCGCTAGGCCCATGAGCGCGCTCGTCCCGTTGAGTTTCACGACGCCCTGGCTACTGCTGGCGCTCGCCGTGCTGCCCGCCATCTGGTGGCTGCTGAGGGTGACGCCGCCCCTGCCCAAAAATGTCCGTTTCCCCGCCATCCGCCTGCTGATGGGGCTCGCGCCCGACGAGGAGACGCCCGCCCACACACCGCTCTGGCTGCTGGCGCTCCGGCTGCTGATCGCGGCGCTGGCGATCCTCGCACTCGTCGGCCCCACGCTCAATCCCGCCACTCCCGTCGAGGGGTCGGGGCCGCTCCTGCTTGTGCTGGACGATGGCTGGGCCGCCGCCGCGCAATGGCCCGACCGGCAG
>JAATFR010000318.1 GCA_015655095.1 Hyphomicrobiales bacterium
CTTCACCCTTGATGTGAGCCCGCGCTACTGCCATGCCGATCCGTTCGAGGGCGGCAAGCAGGCGGTGGCGGAATGCTGGCGCAACCTGACGGCGACGGGAGCGGAACCGCTCGCTGCCACCGACAACCTCAATTTCGGCAACCCTGAAAAGCCCGAGATCATGGGCCAGCTTGTCGGCTGCATAAAGGGCATCGGCGAGGCCTGCCGGGCGCTCGACTTCCCGATCGTCTCGGGCAATGTCTCGCTTTACAACGAGACCAACGGCAAGGGCATCCTGCCGACCCCCGCCATGGGCGGCGTTGGCCTGATGACAGACATCGCCGCCCGCGCCACCATCGGCTTCAAGGCGGCGGGCGAAGCTATCATCCTGATCGGCGAAACGAAGGGCCACCTGGGCCAGAGCATCTATCTGCGTGATATTGCAGGTGTGCCAACCGCCGATGACCGCAGCGCCCCGCCGCCCGTGGATCTTGCCACCGAAAAGCTCAACGGTGACTTCGTACGAGCGGAAATCCGGGCGGGCAATCTTTCAGCGGTCCATGACCTGTCGGACGGCGGGCTCTATGTCGCCCTGGCCGAAATGGCGATGGCAGGGGGGCTCGGCGCGCGCATCGACGCCGTTCATGGCGAGGTGCCGCTCCACGCCTGGGCGTTCGGCGAGGACCAGTCCCGCTATGTCGTGACCCTGCCCCAGACCGGGCTTGAAGCCTTTATCGAGCGCGCGGCCATGCTCAAGATCAGCGCCCGATTGATCGGCGTCACCGGTGGCGATGAATTGACACTGCCCGGTGCCGCCCCCATATCATGGGCAAAGCTGAAAACGGCTCATGAAAGCTGGTTCCCGGCCTTCATGGCAGCGGATATCGTTTAGGTCGAACGCTACAGAAAGCACAGACGCCCATGGCCATGCAGGCAGCCGAGATTGAACGGCTTATCAAGCAGGCGATCCCGGACGCCCATGTGGAAATCCGCGATCTGGCGGGCGATGGCGATCATTATGCCGCGACGGTTGTCTCGGCGGCCTTCAAGGGCAAGTCACGGGTGCAGCAGCACCAGATGGTTTACAAGGCGCTGACGGGCATGGGAACGGAGTTGCACGCGCTCGCACTCCAGACCTCGGCGCCTGAAGCCTGATCATTCGGAAAGGAACAGCTATGAGCGAGAACCCGGTGTTCGACCGCATTCAGGCGGAAATCGACGCGAATGACGTGGTGCTTTTCATGAAAGGCACCCCGCTCTTTCCGCAATGCGGCTTTTCGGCGACCGTCGTGAAAGTGCTGACCTATCTCGGCGCCCCGTTCAAGGGCGTCAACGTCCTGGAAGACCCGGAACTTCGCGACGGCATCAAGCATTTCTCGGACTGGCCGACCATCCCCCAACTTTATGTGAAGGGCGAATTCGTGGGTGGCTGCGACATCGTGCGCGAAATGTTCGAAGGCGGTGAACTCGCCGATTTCCTCACGGAAAAGGGCGTCGTGCTGGAAGCCGCCTGACCCGGCCACAGACACCAGAATGAAACGCAAAGGCCGCGGAACCCGCGGCCTTTTCCTTGTCGTAAGCACCTGGTCTTAAAGGCCGAGGACGGCCTTGGCCATGATATTGCGCTGCACTTCGTTCGATCCGGCATAGATCGACGCCTTGCGCAGCGAGAAGTAATAAGGCGCGACGGTCATGGCGTAGCCGGGACCAACCGGCGGCTCATTGGTTTCGATCATGCCATCCTCCACGAACGGGAAGACATAATCGCCCAGCGCCTCAACTGCGAGCTGGGAAATGGCCTGCTGCAACTCCGTGCCCCGGCACTTCAGCAGCGAGGACTCAGGACCGACATTGCCGCCGGTCGAGAGCGCCGAGAAGATGCGCAGTTCGGTATATTCCATGGCCGTGATCTGGGATTCAAGATCGGCGGCCCTGGCCCGGAAATCCGGGTCCTTGTCCAGAGTGGAGTCGCCGGTCTTCGTTTCGGCGGCATGGGCGCGCACCTTGTTCAGCGCACGGTAAAGACCCGCCGAATAAGGATTGCCGCGCTCAAACTCCAGCAGATATTTGGCGCATGTCCAGCCCTTGTTCTCCTCGCCCACGAGGTTCTCAAGCGGCACCTTCACATCGGTGAAGAAAACCTGATTGACCTCCTGATGCGGAGCTGGCGTGCCATCGAGCAGCACCAGCGGCTCGACCTTGATGCCCGGCGTCTTCATGTCGATCAGCAGGAACGAAATGCCCTCCTGCGGCTTGCCTTCCTTCGACGTGCGCACAAGGCAGAAAATCCAGTCAGCCCACTGGGCAACCGATGTCCAGATCTTCGAGCCGTTGACGAGATAATGATCGTCTTTGCGCTCAGCCTTGGTCTGGAGAGAAGCAAGGTCCGAGCCCGAGCCCGGCTCCGAATAGCCCTGACACCAGAGCACATTGGTGTTCAGAATATCGGGCAGGAAGCGCTTCTTCTGTTCCGGCGTGCCGAACTTCATGATCACCGGCGCAACCATGGTCGGGCCGAAGGGAATCGTGTGAGGCACGCCCGCACGGCCCATCTCGACATCGAAGATATATTTCTGAGATGCGGTGAAACCGGGTCCGCCATATTCCTTCGGCCAGTTCGGCGCAAGCCAACCGCGGCTGGCAAGCGCCTTCTGCCACTGAACATGGCCCGCCTTGTCGATGTAGCCATGCTTGGAGCGCGCATGCCTGGCGCGCAGCTCCGGCGTGTAGCTCTCCTCGATGAACTTGCGGACATCGGTGCGGAAGGCTTCATCTTCCTGGCTAAAACTCAGATCCATTTCCTGCTCCTCAAGCGTTATGCCCCACGAAAAAAATTCGGGCGTCACGCAACCTTGTCGACAAATTTCATCACCGGGGCCGCTGTCAGTGTGGCCCCGAGCTTGGGGGAGGCTTCCTTGAAATAGGGCGTACTGCCATGAGCAGCAATCGCTTCCTTTGAAGCGTATTGCTCCATGATGTAATAGGTCTGCGGCTCCTTGGGTGACCTGAACAGATCGTAAAGCAGACAGGCGCCTTTTTCATTCTCCATAACCTGCGCCTTCAGCGCCGCAAACACCGCCTCGAATTCCGCTTCCTTGCCTTCCTTTACCGTCATGGTGACGATAACGCCGAGTGTGCTCATTGGAGTTTCCCTCATGTTGTTCTTTTTGAAATATCCGGTTGGCCGAGACTTTAGATGCTTGGGATAGCCACCGCAATCGGCAGATTCCCCTGCGTTACTCATTCGCCCTTATAGACGGGCGGCCGCTTCTCGAAGAAGGCGTCGAGCGCCTCCCTGTGGTCGCTCGTATGGTGCGCCAGCGCCTGCATCGAGGCGGACAGCTCCATGATCGCATCGAAGCTCGATGACATGCCATGACGCAGCAACTGCTTGGTCATGCGCAGCACATCGGGCGCCTGCACGCAGATCTTGTCCGCAACCTCGTGCGCACGGGCGAGAAGCTGATCGGCCGGCACGACTTCGGACACCAGCCCCCATTCGCGCGCCGTCACCGCGTCGATCACATCGCCGGTGTAGAGAAGCTGCGAAGCCCGCGCCATGCCGATGATGCGCGGCAGCAGCCATGCGCCGCCATCGCCGGGGATAAGGCCGATCTTGAGGAAGGTCGCGCCGAAAAGCGCGCTGTCGGCGGCGATGCGCGTATCGGCAAGGCAGGCCACGTCATTGCCAAGTCCGATGGCCGGACCGTTGACGGCTGCGATGACCGGCACCTCAATCGACCAGACCGATTTGACAATGCGATGAATGCCGTTGCGATAACGCTCGCGAATATGGACGCCCGCACCGCCAAAGCCCTCGCCACCCTCGCGCATCGCCTTGACATTGCCACCTGCCGAGAAGGCCTTGCCAGCTCCGGTCAGGATGACGCAGCGTACATCGCGGTCTGCATTGATGCGGGCCGTGGCATTGGCAAAATTGTCGGGGTCTTCGGCCGCGCCGAGCGGATTGCGACTTTCGGGCCGGTTGATCGTCAGCGTGACGATGTGACCCTTTTTATCATACAGCAGATGATCGCTCACAGGATTTCCCTTCAATGATGAAAGGGCCGCGACTCGACGAGGCGCGGCCCTGGAAATTCATTAGATCAACACAATCACGCCGCTTCGGAATAACGCTTGAGCTGGTGGTCGACATTGCCGAACTGGGTGTCGATCATGGTCAGGCGCTTGAAATAGTGACCGACGTTCAACTCATCCGTCATGCCCATGCCGCCGTGAAGCTGCACAGCCTGCTGCCCAACGAAGCGCCCGGCCTTGCCAATCTGCACCTTCGTGCCCGCAGCCGCCTTGACGCGCTCGCTGTCGCTTTCGCCCAGCTTGAGGCTGACCATGTAGGACATGGAAACCGACTGCTCATAGGCCATGAACATGTCGACCATGCGGTGCTGGAGCACCTGGAACTTGCCGATCGGCTGACCGAACTGCTTGCGGGTCTTGCAATATTCGACCGTTGCCTTGTTCAGCTCATCCATGCAGCCGGTGGCTTCAGCCGCCAGCGCGGCAATCGCCTCGTCCGTGACCTTCTCGATCACGGGCAGGGCCTTACCCTCCCCGCCCAGGAGTGCATCCGCGCCGACCTTGACGTTTTCGAGCGTCACTTCCGAAGCGCGGCGGCCATCCGTGGTCGGATAGTCGCGGGTGGAAACGCCCGCCGCCGACTTGTCCACGATGAAGAGAGACACGCCATCCTTGTCGCGCTGGCCACCCGAGGTGCGGGCGCTGACGATCAGCTTGCCGGCCCACGGCGCACCCAGCACCACGGCCTTATAGCCGTTGAGTACATAGCCCTCGCCATCCTTCTTCGCGGTGGTGACAAGATCAGCGAGGTTGTAGCGGCCCTGCGGCTCGGCATAGGCGAAAGCCCAGACCGTTTCACCGGCGATGATGCCGGGAATATGGGCTTCCTGCTGGGCAGGCGATCCCGCCTCGCGCAGCAGGCCGCCCGCGAGCACCACGGTCTCAACGAAGGGTTCGACCACGAGATGGCGGCCGAACTGCTCCATGATCAGCATGGTTTCGATGGCGCCGCCGCCAAGGCCGCCCAGCTCTTCCGGGAAGGGCGCCGCCAGCAGGCCAAGTTCGGCGAACTGGCCCCAGTTGGCGGGGCTCCACCCGTCCGCGCTTTTCACGATCTTGCGGCGCGTCTCGAAGTCGTACTTATCGGATAGAAAACTCTGAACCATATTGCGGAGCAATGTCTGCTCTTCGGAAAACGAAAAATCCATGAAGCGATCTTCCCTGAGTGATGGCCGTTGTTCTGAAGGTTCCTGCCCGGTCAGAGACCGAGCACCATTTTCGCGATGATATTATGCTGGATTTCGTTTGACCCGCCGTAGATTGAGGCCTTGCGCATATTGAAGAGGTTCTGGGCCGCCATGTTTGAATATTCGGGACCCGGAACGAATTCATTGCTGTTGGCGGCCTCGCCGAGCGGCGTGTTGACGAGGCCGTAATTACCGACGGCCTCAAGCACCAGTTCGGTGATGCGCTGCTGAATCTCGGTGCCGCGAATCTTGAGGATCGAGGCTTCCGGTCCCGGCCCCCGGCCCTTGGACTCGGCCGCCAGCGTACGCAGTTCCGTCACTTCAAGCGCGGTCAGCTCGATTTCGACCTCGGAAATCTTGCGCTGGAATTCACCGTCGGTGATGAGCGGCCTGCCATCGACAAGCTCGGCCCCGGCAATCGCGCGCAGACGTTCAATGGCCTTCTTGGAGCGGGCAACGCCCGCGATGCCTGAACGCTCGTTGCCGAGCAGGAACTTGGCATAGGTCCAGCCCTTGTTTTCCTCGCCAATCAGGTTCTCGACCGGGACGCGGACATCCTCAAGGAAGACCTCGTTGACCTCGTGGCCGCCCTCAATGGTGATGATCGGACGCACCGTGATGCCCGGCGTCTTCATGTCGATCAGCAGAAACGAAATGCCTTCCTGCTGCTTGGCGTTGGGATCGGTCCAAACGAGGCAGAAAATCCAGTCCGCATGCTGGGCAAGGGTCGTCCAGGTCTTGGAGCCATTGACGACATAATGATCGCCCTCGCGCACTGCGCGGGTGCGCAGGCTGGCGAGGTCCGAGCCCGAACCCGGCTCCGAATAGCCCTGGCACCACCAGTCGTCGGCGGAAAGGATGCCCGGCAGGAAGCGCTTCTTCTGCTCTTCATTGCCGAAGGTGTAGATGACCGGGCCGACCATGGAGAGACCGAAGGGCAGCAGCGACGTTGTTTCAGCGCGCGCGCATTCCTCGTTCCAGATATAGCGCTGGGTGATGCTCCAGCCCGTGCCGCCATATTCGACCGGCCAGTGCGGCACGATCCAGCCCTTCTTGTAGAGCACGCGATGCCAGAGCAGGATCTGCTCCTTGGTCATCTCGGCGCGGGTCTTGATGCCGCGCAGCTCGGCCGGATAGTTCCCGGCGATAAAGGTCCGCACCTCATCGCGAAACGCCAGTTCTTCAGGCGAAAAGCTCATATCCATCGGACATAACTCCCAAGGCAGGAATGGAAGCGCGCCGCAACGCCCTGCCACCTCTGCCGAATGATCATTTCGGCAGCTTCGAGAAGCACCGGGCAAGAACGCTTGGGTCTCAAACCGATATTTTGTCAGCCGCCTTATTTTGCGCCGATAATAGTGACATGAGGGCGGGTTGCAAGGCGCTTGCAACCCGCTTGTTCATGCCGGGCCGCTGACGCCCGCCTGGGCGAAGGTCGCCATATTATTGTGCGTTGCAGCGGCGGCCTTGACGATGGCGACGGCGAGCGCCGCGCCGGAGCCCTCGCCCAGCCTCATGCCGAGATCGAGCAGCGGCTTCTTGCCGATGGCCTCAAGCAGCCTGCTGTGGGCGGGCTCAGCCGAACGGTGGGCGGCAAGGCAGTGATCGAGCGCGCGGGGATTGGCCTTGAACAAAACGGCGGCGGCGGCCGTGGCGACGAAACCGTCTATCCGCACCGGTATGTGCTTGTAACGGGCGATGGC
>JAATFR010000334.1 GCA_015655095.1 Hyphomicrobiales bacterium
GCGACGACGGCGTGGTCGGCACGACAACGCGCAGCATCGCGCTCAAGGCCGGAGTACCGCTCGGCACGCTGCACTATCATTTCGGCACCAAGGAAGCGTTGCTGCTGGCCGTGCTCGACACGCTTTCAGCCCGCTTCGCCCATACGTTGCGCATGGGCGTGACTGGCGCGCGCGACCTTGACGAATGCATCAGCCGGGCCTTGCTGACCGGCTGGGCCCATGCCGAGGACAATCGCGCCGTTCAGGTGGTTCAATATGAGCTGACGCTTTATGCGCTACGGACAGAGGGTGCCCAATGGATGGCGAAGCGCCAATACAATGATTATGTCAGCGCCCATGAGCACGTGTTCTCGGCCCATGCTCCCAACGACAACCCGACGACAGGCGAGGCCATCGCCCGGCTCGCCCAGCTCGTAATGGCGGGGATTGACGGCATCATCATTCAGGAGCTGGCCTCGCCCGACCTGCCCCGCTCCCGCGCCGCCGTACGCGCCCTGATCCGCTCGATGCAGGCTCTGTCTCGGGATCTCGGCCTCCAGCAGGGTGCGAAAAGCAGCTAGAGAGATTGTTCGCCCGTCTCCGGCGAGATCTGGTAGCGGAACTTGCGGATGCCCCACATCATGAAAACATCAGCTTCGATGAACCCGGTGATTTCCGCGAAAAGTTCTTCCTTGAGGCGTCCGAAGGCGGCGGCGTTGCTGGCCGCAATCTCGAACATGATGTCATAGCGGTTGAGGATAAGGCCGATCCAGCCGACGTCGGCGCGACGCTCCAGCAATGCCACCGCCTTCTCCACCTGACCCGGCTCGACCCGCAAACCGATGGTCGCATGAAACGTAAGCCCCATCTGGGCCGGGTTGGGCACCGCGATAATGTCGATGATGCCCTGATCCTGAAGCTGCTTGAACCGCGCGCGCACCGTATTGGGCGCCACACCCAGCTTGTCGCCCAGTTCCCGGAACGAGGCCCGGCCGTTCTCCTGCAACTCGATGATAAGTTGGCGGCTCAATTCATCAATCTCGGACACACTCTCGCTGCTCATATCGGCCCCCTGACGAAACAAACACATTTACCTCTTCTCATACTGCTGCGAATATAGGCGAAATAACGAAAATCGTGCAGATAAAAGCATCACACTCGCATATTTGTTCAGCATATCGGAGATATATGAGGGAAACGGACAATTGCCCAGGCATTAGCGATTGACGAGAATGATCATTTGACCAAAAATTCTTCGAAGCGATGGCCTTATCGCACACCCGGCCCCCTTTCATCACATCCGTTTGCGGGACAAATCCAATGAGAAACCTCACGAAGATGAACGACGGCAACGATCTCTCCGCGGTTCTGGAAAACCTTTCCCGCCGCAATCTGCTGAAGGGCGCCGGAGCCGCGGCCCTGCTCGCCGCTATCGGCGCGGGCCTTCCAGGCAAGGCGCTCGCCGACACGCTGGCTCATGTCTCATTTGTCGGATGGGAAGGCTATGACGCCGGTTTCCATATCGGCGACTTCCTCAAGAAGAACAACGCCACCATCGACACCACCTACATCAACACCACCGAGGATATCATCACCAAGCTGCGCTCCGGCGGCATGGGCACGGTCGACCTCACCAACTTCTCCCAGATGT
Organism: Hyphomicrobiales bacterium; assembly: GCA_015655095.1. Lineage (GTDB taxonomy): Bacteria > Pseudomonadota > Alphaproteobacteria > Parvibaculales > Parvibaculaceae > JAATFR01. Next base: position 1,631 of record JAATFR010000334.1, read on the forward strand.
ATGTGGCACTGATGGGCCAGAGCGGCCTGCTCGCCCCCATCGAAGCCGACAAGCTGAAGAATTTCTCCCAGCTCATGCCCTTTTTTCAGACCCTTGAGGGCATGGAAGCCGACGGCAAGCGCTATGGCGTGCCCTTCACCTTCAGCTCCTGTCCGCTGATCTACAATCCCAAAATGGTCAGCAGCCCGCCGACAAGCTGGAAGGATTTCCTCAAGCCCGAATATAAGGGCAAGGTCGCCCTGTTCAGCGACGTGATGACGAACGTGGTGGTGTGGGCGCCGGTCGCAACCGGCACCAAGACCCCCACCCTGCTGACGCCCGGCGAACTGAAGGAAACCATCGACCTTCTGATCAAGCTGAAGAAGGAGCATGTGCGCGCCATGCCCGCGAGCCTTGGCGATGGCGCCGACCTGCTGATCCGCGGTGAGGCCGCCATGATCATGGGCTGGGAGCCGATGGTGCTGTGGTGCAAGGCCAAGGACGTGACCGTGGAGATCGCCAAACCCGTGGAAGGCACCTGGGCTTTCATCGATACCTTCAATATCGCCAACAACGCACCAAACCACGACCTCGATCTGGCCTTCATCGATCAGGCCATCAGCCTCGACGCCCAGCTCAAGTTCGGCAACGACAACCTGCTTGGCGTGGTCAACACCGAAGCAGCCAAGAAGTTGAACCCCGAGGTGCAGCAGCTCTACAACTTCGCCAACCTCGACGAATATTTCGCCCAGGCGCATATCTATCCTCGCATGTTCCCCGCTGAAAGCGACGGCGTGCATGTCACCTATGAGGAAATGCTCGACGGCTATGAACGCTTCCTGAAGGCCTGATCCCATGAAAACAAAAGGGCAGAACCGGATATTCGTGACCATTCTGCTTCTGGTCCCTGCCCTTCTCGTCTTCATGGGCCTGTTTGTCGCCCCGCTTTCGCTCTTCCTCGTCGAAAGCTTCTGGAAGGCGACCCTGTTCCGGGTTGTCCCCGCCTTTTCCGGCGTCAACTACATCAAGGTTTATACCGACTATCGCGACGTTCTTTGTCGTACACTGATGATCGGCCTCTCCGTCGCGATGATCACCACGGCGCTCGCTTTTTTCTTTTCCTATGCGGTGCGCTTCGTGCTGAAGCGGTCGGGAGAGATCGTGCTGCTGATTGCGCTCATGACCATGTTCGGCGGCTATCTGGTCAAGATCTATTCCTGGCGGACCATTCTGGGGCTCGACGGCATCCTAAATTCAGCCCTGCTGGCCAGCGGGCTTATCAGCCAACCGCTGGAAATCCTGCTGTTCAACCGGGGCGCGCTGATCGTGGCGCTGACCCATTATCTCCTGCCGCTGGCCATCCTGCCAATCTATGGCGCTATGCGGAACATCGACTCGACGACGATCTCCGCAGCGCGCGATCTCGGCGCAGGCTGGTGGCAGGCGCTTCGCGACATCGTGCTGCCGCAGGTTCTGTCCGGCACGCTTGCAAGCTTCGCCATGGTCTTTCTGCTCTCGACGGGCGATTACGTGACGCCCGCCATGGTCGGGAGTCCGGGCGACGCCATGTTCGGCAATTTCATTCAGGCCCAATTCGGCCTGCGCATGAATACGCCGATGGGCTCGGCCATGTCCTTCTCGCTGATCGCCAGTTGCGTCGCCATCCTGGTTCTGATCGGCGGCATCGCGCGCAGGACGCTCCAGCCCCGATGAA
>JAATFR010000058.1 GCA_015655095.1 Hyphomicrobiales bacterium
CGCACATCGGCGAATTCGAGCGGGTTGAGCGGTCCCGCGGCGGCGATCGCATCAAGGCCGTCCTGGAATATGCGGTAGAGGCCGAATTCATCCGCGCCGGTGCGCCCGGTAAAGAGGCCCGGTTTCTCCTGAGCGAGCGGGATTGTCCGCCTCGCGCCGGAAGGCAGCGTCACGGTGGCGTCGGGTGCGGTGTCCTTCATGGTCCGCCGCCGGACGACGAGAGTGTTTCCCTCGACATGGGCGTTCAGACTTTCCTCCTCAAGGTCCGGCTCCTTCATCAGCCAGTGGGCGAGGCGGCGCAGCAGTTCGGCCTGCGGGCCGCCGCCCTCGAAGCCGCGCGACCAGAGCCAGATCTGGTCCGACATCAGTTCGGCAACGCGGCCCTTGCCGACGCGATCAAGCACGAGCAGGGGCTGGCCGCCGGGGCCTTCCATCAGCGTGTCGCCATGATCGACCTTGGAATTGATGATGCGGAACCAGCGGCCCCATGAAGGCGGATCGGTCTCGTCGCCCGGCAGACCCGCGGTAACGGGATGCCGGCTGCCATAGCTGGTCATGTCGGGGGTAAAACCCCCCTCGAAAATATCTCCGGTCGGGTGCGCGGGCAGAACGGCGGCAAGCGGTGTGCGGTAGAGGCTGTAGTCGCCCGCGAAGTCCGGGCCGCTCGCCACCAGCACCGCGCCGCCATTCTCGACATAATGAGCGACATTTTCCAGATAGACGAGCGGCAGCACGCCGCGCCGCCGGTAGCGGTCGAAAATGATCAGATCGAACTGGTTCAGCTTGCGGTCAAACAGTTCGTCGGTCGGAAAGGCAATCAGCGCGAGTTCATCCACTGGCGTGCCATCCTGTTTTTCCGGGAGGCGCAGGATGGTGAAATGGACCAGATCGACTGAAGGATCGGCCTTGAGCAGGTTGCGCCATGTGCGCTCGCCGGGGTGGGGCTCGCCCGAGACCAGCAGCACGCGCAGCCGGTCGCGGATGCCATTGGCGGCGATGACGGCTCGGTTGTTGATCAGCGTGAGTTCACGCGGTCCTGGTTCCGTGTCGAGCTCGATCACGTTCTCGCCCGCATGTGCGACAGGAATTTCGATCTTCACGGGCGAGCCGGTGGTGACCTTTTCGCTCACGACCGGCTTGCCATCGATATGGACATTGACGGTGGCGGGCATGGGCCCGGCATTGCCGGGGCCTTCATCGACGACGCGGAAGCCGATGGTCACCGTTTGGCCGACAAGGCCGTAGCGCGGCGCATTGTCGATGATGAGCCGACGGTCGCCCTCATCCTTGCGGCCGATGATGAGCGCATGGAGCGGGGCGTCGATGCCGAGGCTCTTTGTCTCCTTCGGCACGTCATGGACCTCGCCGTCACTGATCATGATCACACCCGCAAGGCGTTCGCGCGGCACGTCGGCAAGGGCGTTTTCAAGCGGGCCAAAAAGCCGGGTGCCGTCAGCGCCGTCAGGTGAGCCCGGCACCTCGACGATGCGGGTTTCGAGATTCGGCATCTCCGACAGTTCCTTGCGCAGGCGGGCAAGCGCCAGATCGGTTTCCTGGCTGCGGACGCCGATGTTCTGGCTTTGGCTGCGATCGACAAGAATGGTGGCGATGTCGGGCAGGGTGGTGCGTTCCTCGCGCCGGATCGCGGGGTTGATCATGGCAAGGACGATGAGGACAAAGGCCGCCGCCCGCCAGATGCCGCCGCGCGCGCTCACATAGAGCGAGAAGGCGAGCACCGCCAGCGTGACAAGGGCTGCAAGCGCGATGAACCACCAGGGCAGCAGGGGATCGGGGATAATGTTCCAGCTCATGATGCCCTCTACTGTCCGAGCCGGTCGAGAAGGGCGGGCACATGCACCTGATCGCCCTTGTAGTTGCCGGTAAGGGCGTACATGACGAGGTTGACCCCGAAGCGGTAGGCATACTGGCGCTGCACCTCGCCGCCCGGCACGCAGGGGAAGAGGGGCTGACCCGATTTGTCCACGGCCCATGCGCCTGCGTAATCATTGGATCCGATAATGATCGCGGAAACGCCGTCGTTGGTCTCACCGTCGCCCGCGCTCCCAGCGCCCTCGACCCAGAGCGTGCCGCC
>JAATFR010000171.1 GCA_015655095.1 Hyphomicrobiales bacterium
AACCATTCGCTCAGGCTGGCCGTGGGCAACGGGTTGCGCCCGGAAATCTGGTCTTCCTTCCAGAAACGCTTCAATATTCCCCGTATGCTCGAATTCTATGGCGCGACCGAAGGCAATGTGGCGCTGATGAATTTCGACGGCAAGGTCGGGGCGGTCGGTCGGGTGCCGAGCTGGGCCAAAAGCAAGTTCAACGTGGAGCTTGTCCGCTTCGACGTGGACACCGAGCAACCGGTGCGCGGCCCCGACGGCTTCTGCATCCGCTGCGAGCCGGGCGAGGCGGGAGAAGCGCTCGGCAAGATCACGGTCGACCCCAACATGCCGACCGGCCGGTTCGACGGCTACGCCAGGAAGGAAGAAACCGAGAAGAAGATCCTGCGCAACGCCTTTGAAAAAGGCGATGCCTGGTTTCGCACCGGCGACCTGCTCAAGCAGGACAAGCTCGGCTATTTCTATTTCGTCGACCGGGTTGGCGACACCTTCCGCTGGAAGGGCGAGAATGTCTCGACCAACGAGGTTTCAGAAGCCATCACCGTCTTCCCCGGCGTCAAGGAAGCCAATGTCTACGGCGTCCATGTGCCGGGCCAGGATGGCCGCGCGGGCATGGTGGCCATCGTCGCCGACAAGAGCTTCAGTGTGGAAAACCTCGGTCCCCATCTCCAGCATGAGCTGCCGGAATATGCCAAGCCGATGTTCCTGCGGCTCCAGCCCGAACTTGAAATCACCGGCACTTTCAAGCAGCGCAAGGTCGATCTTGTCTCGGACGGCTTCAATCCGGCCATGGTGAAGGACCCGCTCTATTTCAACATGCCGGGCCAGAACCGCTTCGTCCCGCTCGATGAGGCCCTCTACAACCGGATCATCTCCGGCGACGTCAGGCTTTAAACCTCTTCCCGCTGACGGATCGCCCGCGAAACAACCAGTGATATACAAATAAAAAGGGCGGCCTCATCAGCCGCCCTTCTGTTATCATCTCATCCCTGAACCTTACTGGGCGGCGTCCGTCTTCTTGTCGAGGCCCATGGCGGCGAGGATTTCGGGGCGGATGTTCTCCGCGCCTTTTTCCGCCACATGCTGCGCAACGCGGGCGCCGACCGCCATCATAGCCTGGCCGATGAATTCACCGCGATTGTCGCGCGCCCAGTTCAGCGATGTTTCGCGATTGTCGTTGAGCCCCTGGAATTTGGGGAACACATAGCGCGCCATCATCTCGTAAGAGATCTTGGTGTTCTCGAAATTCGCCCAGTTCTGGCCCAGTTGCAGAAACGCGCCAAACCCGCCGGACTGTGCCTGCAAACGCTCGATCTGGGCGATCGCATCATCCGGCGTGCCGATAACGGCCAGACCGGAGTTGATCATGGCGTCAACCGGATCGGTGCCATCCTGGGGAGCCATCGGCAGAGCCGCAACTTCCCGGAAATAATAGAGCCACTTTTCCAGCCCGAAGCGTACGTTCTCACGCGCCTTCTCACGGGTTTCCGCAATGTGGACCGGCCCGACCAGACGCCACTGCGAGCGGTCCATGACGTTGCCGGATTCCTTGGCCTTGGCTTCGGCAATGGCCCAGTTGGACGACAGCGCATTGAAGCCGCCGGCGGATGTCGCGCCGATGGAGAGCAAGCCGAGACCGAGACGGCCGGCGGCGTTCGCCCCCGTCGGTGAAACCTGGCTGGCAACCGAGATTTCAACGCTCGGCCGCGAATAGGGCGTCATCTGCAGTCGCGCCTGATTGAGCGTGAACCAGTCCGTCTTCTTCGTGACCGTCTCGCCGCGCAGCAGGAGAACCAGAGCGTCGAGCGCCTCGTCCATCATGTCGCGCTGCTTGGCGACATCGATCCCCATCATATAGGCGTCGGACGGCAAGGCGCCTGGACCCGCTCCGAACATGACCCGGCCACGGGTGATGTGGTCGAGCTGGTTGATGCGATCGGCCAGCATCAAAGGCTGATGGTAGGGCAACGACGACACGCCGGTGCCCAGACGAATGTGCTTGGTGCGCTCCGCCGCCGTGGCGATGAACAGCTCCGGCGAGGCGATCAGCTCATAGCCCGCCGAGTGATGCTCACCAATCCAGGCCTCGTCATAGCCGAGCTTGTCCATCCACTGAACCAGCTCAAGGTCACGCTCCAGCGCAAGGGTGGGGTTCTCATCAAGGGGGTGAAAGGGCGCAATGAATGCACCGAAGCGCAATTTGGTTCCAGCCATGGGATCCTCTGAATTTCCTGCCAATTCATTTTCGAATTATTGTTACGTCTAAAAAGCCTCAAGTCTGGCCAATTGTCCATAGCCATACCGCAGTCTGGTTTATCCTGCCGCAGCGGTAAAGCGGATCAGCGCTGCCGGATACCTTTCAATAACAGATCAAAAACCGCGAAATAATCTTCTCGCGGGTCGCTTTCGACCGATTCAACCCATGATGCGGTGACAGATCCCCAGGTGGCGAGAAGAGAGACAGCCGCGAGCCCGGCGGGCACATCGGCGCGAAACTCGCCCGCCGCCTGTCCCTTTTCGATAAAGGTGACCACAAGCTGAATGAGGCTGCGGTTGGCATCCTGCGCCTTGGAATGGAGTTCGGGCTGAGCCATGAATTCGCGGTACATCTTCTTCAGCACCGGACCGTTGCTCTGCCCTGCGGCCGCGAGGTGGCGAATGATGATCTCGAGCGCCGCCTCCGCCGTGCCCTTGTGGCTGGCCAGCGCGCCTGAGATTTCCTCGGTCAGCTCCTCGTGGAAGGCCTGTATCAAGGCCGCCTTGTTCTCGAAATGGGCAAAAAAGGTCGCCTTGGCAACATCCGCGCCCGCGCAGATGTCCTCGACCGTAACCCCGTCATAATCACGTTGCGCGAACAGTTCCATGGCCGTGCGGTAGATCTCGTGGCGGGTCCGCTCCTTCTTGCGCGCCCGCCGCCCCGGCGCTACCGCCACATCAATCTCCACCATCACACCGCACCAGTCCTGTTGTCGTGAATGACCAGACTAGAGCCTGATTTTCGGAACTGTAAACGGTTTCCCAGCCGTTTTCCCCGCGGAAACCGATTGTCGGCGCATTCATGACCTCCTAAAACCGGCCCGAAAACAAAATAAACAAAAGGGAGAACAACATGGGTCGCGTTCAGGGAAAAGTCGCCCTCATTACCGGCGGGGCAGCAGGCATCGGCAAGGCCGCGGCCATGGCACTGGCGAAAGAGGGGGCCATTGTCGTTTTTACCGACGTGGATGATGCGCGCGGTAGTGAAACGCTGGCGGAAATCAGGAACGCAGGCGGCACGGCCAGCTATCACAGCCAGAATGTGATCGACGAGGCCCGCTGGCAGGAAATCGTCGCCACGATCAAGGCCGAGCAGGGCGCGCTCCATATCCTCGTCAACAATGCCGGTATCGGGATCAGCTCTGATATTTTCTCCATGTCCTATGCCGACTGGCAGCGGCAGATGGCGATCAATGTCGATGGCGTTTTCTTCGGCGTGAAACATGCCATTCCGCTGATCGCGGCTTCCGGCGGCGGCTCCGTCATCAATATTTCATCGGTTGCCGGGCTCAAGGGCGCTGCCGGGCTGGCGGGCTATTGCGCCACCAAGGGCGCGGTGCGGCTGTTCACCAAGGCGGTCGCGCTGGAATGTGCGCAGGCCAAAATGAACGTGCGCGTGAACTCGGTGCACCCGGGCATCATCGACACGGAAATCTGGCAGAAAATCCCCCAGGGTGGCGTGAGCGCGCTCAACTCGCCCGGCATTCCGGCAGGCGCGAACGCCATCGACGCCAACCTCATCGCTCAGGTTGGCGCGCCGCTCGGCTATGCCGGGCTCCCGTCGGACATCGCGGACGGCATCGTCTTCCTCGCCTCCGATGAAAGCCGCTACATGACGGGAACGGAACTCATCATCGACGGCGGCATGACCGCCCGGTAGCAGCACACTCTCCGGCCCCCTCTGTCCGGATGGAAAGAAGGGGCCGGAAAACATCCGTCTCCCTCAGCCTTTCGTCACAAAGAACCCGGCGCGCGGGAAGTGCACCACGACTTCCCCAACCCGCGGATCAGTACGCTTCAGGGCGATGTGCTGCGCCGACGAGGAGACAAGTTCGCCCCGGATCGGATCGCGGCCATAATCATCGGCCATCACGGAAACCTTGTCCCCGGTTTTCAGTCCGTTGGGTTCCCCCTCATCCGTATGCAGCACAGTCGTGGGCGTGGCATAGCGGGCGATATCAAGCGCCTCTTCCCGCGACAGCTCCTTGCGCTCGCCATGCCCCAATTCCTTTATCCTCTCTTCCCATTGCGCGACATGCGGATAGGCCTTGAGAAAATCGAGAGCGCCTGGATGGCTCCAGCGGACGAAGGCGAAATTGTAATAGACATTGACATCGGCCAGTCCCGGTTTCTCTCCCAGCAGGAAGGGCCGGCCATCGCCCAACTGAGCTTCCAGCCAGTCGATCTGGGCGCGCAACTGGTCCGCCATCAAGGGCGCCGCCGCCGCCATCGCCGCCACATCGAAGGGACGGCCGGACATGGCTTCGCGGTCCTGCTTGAACTCCGCCGTGATGTGTTTGCCGACATAGCCGAAAATGATCGGAATGACGGTCTGGAAGAAGGTGCGGTCGGTCCACATGCCAAGGCCCCATGAAAGACCCTTATCCTGGCCCACATGCAGCGACGGCGTGGGAAAGCGCCGCTCAAGCTCGCGCAGGATGATCTGGCTGTCGCAATAGATGTCAGCCCCGATCTGCATCACCGGAATCTTGCGATAGCCGCCGGTGAGCGCCAGCAGTTCCGGCTTTGGCATGATCACCGGCTGATTGACGGCATACCATACAAGCCCCTTGATGGCGAAGGCGGTGCGCACCTTCTCGGAAAAAGGTGAAATATCATACTGGTGAAAGATGATCGCGTTTGAAAGATCGGTCATGGCGCTCACTCGAAATCGTTGCTGAAGCGGATGTTGCTTTTCTCAAGGCCCTTGATGACCACATCGACGCCGCCGGATCGGATCATCCATTCCAGCCGGTGATCGCGATATTCACGCTTGAACAAGCCCTGTTCGAGAAGGCTTGCCACATCGCCCATGCCTCGGCCCGAGGGGACGACCTTCGCATCGGCGAGCGTGCTCGCGACAGAAGGCACGACGCGGACACGATCCGCCCACCGGCTCAACGCCGAGTCCCGCGCCGGGGGATTGCCATGGCCGATGGAGCCCGCGACATAGGGAATGACGCAGAGATCACCCCAACCGAAACGCTCTCCATTGAACCAGTCGCTCTCTCCAAGCTGGCGTTCGAGCCAGCCATGAATCTTGCGAATCTGGGTGGCTGCCTGGCCGCGCAGGCTCTGTTCCAGCGTGCCTGTCGCCCGCTTGAACCATGTCAGTTCGGAAAGCCCCCAGTTGATCGCCTCATAATGGGTGTCACAGACTTCTTCGATCATGCGGACCCGGGCCCGCTCCGCGGGCGTTGCCGGCAGCAGGGCGGGCTCCGGCCATTTATCCTCGATATATTCCAGAATGATGGTTGAATCGAAGATGCGGACCTCATCATCGATGAAGGCCGGAACCTCCCCGCGCGGATTGGTGGCCATGAACTCGTTGGGCCCGGCGACGCCTGAACCGATAGCCCCCGGCTGTTTGAGTTCGAACTCCACCCCCTTCTCACGCAACGCTATTTTGCATTTCTGCGCATAGGGCGAGAGCGGATGCTCGTAGAGCGTGACCATGGATTTCCTCCCTGTTCTTATTTTCGATTGGGGGGAGTATCCCGTGAGCTGGGCGTAGACGCAATGATCATCCCAATACAGAGAATAGGGAGGGAGTTATCCCCACCCTATCGCCGAATTTCTCATTTTTTCATGCCGGGAAGGCTCACCGCCGCTTTGCTGCCTTCCTCCTCGATATCTACATCGAAAGTTTCCAGAAAGCGCGAAACCATCATGTAATAGCCGATGGTGATCGTCAGCTCCTGCAACTGCCGGGGCGAAAGATGCCGTTCCAGCGGCTTGAAGGTGACATCGGAGGCGCGCACATTCTTCACCACATCATCCGTAAAGTGCATGACAGCGCGCTGTACATCATCAAAGGCGATGGCCTGCGGCCCCTGATGGATGGCGCTGATCAGTTCATCGGACATGCCATAACGTCGGGCGATGTTCTCATGCTGATAGACTTCATAGGCAGCGCCGCTGAGCACGCCCACGCGGATGATGGCGATCTCGCGCAGAACCTGATCAAGCTCGGAAAAGGCCAGAATGGCGTTCCCCAGCCGGGTGAACGGCTCGATCATGTCGCCGGAGTGGCCCAGCATCCTGAAAATGTTGAGGCCGGGCAGCTTGGCGTAGGCTTTCTTTGCAAGGCCGGTCGCGTCGGCCGGATCGAAATAGGGAATACGCGCCATGATGCAGTTTCTCTTTCTTGTTTTCCGGCTGGTTCCCCGGGGCCTCCCGGCCCAGCCGGACGCAACGGCAGGCTCACGTTGCAATGATATTCGACCACCCGGTTTGCCTGAGTTATGCGATCCCGGTTAAACTGCTCCCAATAATGAACAAGGGGAAGCGCGCCTGTCAGGCGACGCCTTTGTTACAACGAGAAACACCCCGGGAGGGTTCCAATGAATATCGCGACAAAAGTGACGCTGCCCCCATTCAAGCCATTGAAGCAGAAGCCGCCCAAAATCACGGTGGACAGGCGCGCGGACGGCTCGATCACCATCGCGTCGGATTATCTTCTGGGCGAGATGAAGCAGAGCACGGTTCATCTGCTGGAAGAGAAGGCTGCCCTGCACCCGGACCGCAAGTTCATCGGCGAGCGCGGAGCAGATGGCAACTGGCAGTATGTGACCTATGGCGAGGCCAATGAGGCTGCGAGCCGCATCGCCACGGCTTTCCTTGCCCGCGGCATGGGCGAGCAGACGCCGCTGATGATCCTTTCAGGCAATTCCATTCCCCATGCGCTGATGACGCTGGGCTCGATGAAGGCTCGCGTACCCGTTGCCCCCGTCAGCGTGCCCTATTCGCTGATGAGCACGGATTTCTCCAAGCTCAAACATGTATTCGATCTGACCCGGCCGCGCGTCATCTTCGCCCAGCAGGGTGCGCTTTATGAACGCGCGCTGCGGGCGCTCGATCTCTCCAGCATCGACGTGATCGCCTGCGATAATCTGCCGGAAGGCGTGACCGCAACGCATTATGATGCGCTTCTGGCGACGCCCGTGGATGAGGCGGCCGTCAAGGCCTCGATGGACGCGATCACCCACGATACGGTCGCAAAATATCTGTTCACGTCGGGCTCCACGGGCATGCCCAAGGGCGCGCTCCAGACCCATCTCATGATGATGTCGCTGGTCGCCGGGCAGGAGGCATTGCGCACCGAGGAGAATGACCCGGACGAGGTGCCCGAGAGCCTTGAGTGGATGCCGTGGAATCACATTTCAGCAGGCAACATCGGCTTCAACAACAATCTCGCCGCTGGCGGCACGGTGCATCTGGACGCGGGCAAGCCGGTGCCGGGCCTGTTCGAGACGACCATCCGCAATCTGCGCGACGTGAGCCCCCGGGTTTTCGGTTCCGCGCCCATCGCCTTCGCCATGCTGGCCGACGCCATGGAGCGCGACGAGAGCTTGCGCAAAAGCTTTTTCAGGAAGCTTGAATATATGGCCTATGGTGGCGCGACCCTTTCATCAGACCTTTATGACCGGATGCAGGCGCTGGCCATTGCTGAAACGGGCACGCGCATTCCCTTCATCACCATGTATGGCGCGACGGAGACGCAAGGCATCACCGTCGTGCACTGGCTGACGGAGCGCGTCGGACTGATCGGCCTGCCGCTGCCCGGCATCACGCTCAAGCTGGTGCCAAACGGCACCAAGCTCGAGGTGCGCGTGAAGGGGCCGACCGTGACCCCCGGCTATCTCAATGATCCCAAAAAGACCAAAGAAGTATTCGACGAGGAAGGCTTTTATTCGCTGGGCGACGCCGCCCGTTTTCTCGATCCCGATCATCCGGAAGAGGGCATCGTTTTCGATGGCCGCGTAACCGAGGATTTCAAGCTGTCGAGCGGCACCTGGGTTTCCACCGGTACGCTGCGCGCAGACGTGGTGGCGGCATCTTCGCCGCTGTTGCAGGATGCCGTGGTCGCGGGCCTCGACAAGCCCTATATCGCCTTGCTGGCCTGGCCCAATGTCGCCGCCGCGAAAGCCGTCGCCGGCCTGCCGGACACAGCCTCGACGGAGGAGGCGATCCGCCATCCCGCCGTGGTCGCGTTGTTGAAGGAAAAACTGGCTCAACACAATAAAAATGGCGGCGGTTCTTCCACCAGGATCACGCGCATCCATCTGATGAGCGAGCCCCCTTCCATCGATGGCCATGAGATCACCGACAAGGGCT
>JAATFR010000096.1 GCA_015655095.1 Hyphomicrobiales bacterium
CGCGCGAGATCATCTATCGCGACGATTATTTCGACATGCCGGCGGATTCGATCGCCCGAAAGCTGCCGCATGGCGCGGGCTTTGCCGGGTTCCGGTTCCAGGAGGCCAGCGACGGCCAGCTCGACTGGAAAAAGAACGACTGGGTGGCTTTTCTCGGCGCCTCCTATTTCCGGGCGATCGGCGAACTCTATCAGTACGGGCTCTCCGCGCGCGGTGTGACCGTCGATGTGGCCAATCCGAGCAGCCCGGAGGAGTTTCCGGACTTTACCCACATCTGGCTGGAGCAGCAGAAAAACGCTGAGAGCGTGACCGTCTACGCCCTGCTCGACGGCCCCAGCCTGACGGGGGCCTATCGCTTCGTGATGACGCGCGGCAAGGCCGTGACGATGGACATCGAGAAGCACCTCTTCCTGCGCAAGGCCATTGCACGTTTCGGCATCGCGCCGCTGACCTCGATGTATTGGTTTTCCGAGACGGCAAAACCCCGCGCCGCCGACTGGCGTCCCGAGATCCACGACAACGACGGCCTGTCGCTGTGGACCGGAAGCGGCGAGCGCATCTGGCGCCCCCTGAACAATCCGCCGCGCACCACGGCTTCCGCCTTCGGTGACAGCAGCCCGCACGGCTTCGGCCTGCTGCAGCGCGACCGCGTCTTCGCCGACTATATGGACGGCGTGCATTACGAGCGTCGCCCCTCGCTCTGGGTCGAGCCCCTGGACGATTGGGGCCGCGGCGCGGTGCACCTGATCGAAATCCCGACCGACGACGAGATCCACGACAACATCGTCGCGCAATGGGTGCCGGCCGAGCCGGTGAAAGCCGGCGACAAGGCGACCTTTCGTTACCGTCTGCACTGGACGGCGGAAGAGCCTTTCCCGCCCTCGCTGGCCCGCTGCGTGGCGACGCGCCTCGGCAATGGCGGCCAGCCCGGCAGGGCGCGGCCGAAGGGTGTCCGCAAATTCATGATCGAATTCCTCGGCGAGTCCCTGAAAGACATTCCCTACGGCATCACGCCGGATATCGTGCTCTGGGCCTCGCGCGGCAGCTTCTCCTATATCCTGACCGAAGCCGTGCCCGATGAGGTGCCGGGCCATTGGCGCGCGCAGTTCGACCTGACGGCGCAGGCCGGCGACCCGATCGAGATGCGCGCCTTCCTCAAGCTCGGCGACAAGGTTCTGACCGAAACCTGGCTTTTCCAGTACCATCCGTTCTGAGGTCAGGAAGCGGAGGCGCGGCGTTTGGCAGCAGCCATGGGACCGCTATGGGATGTGGATAGTTGCAGGTTGAGCACCTCTCCTCCCCCAGAAAGCAGGGCACTCGCATATGAAGCCGATAGGCGGTTGCATCCCCCTCACCCTGCCCTCTCCCCCTCGGGGAGAGGGTTTTTAGTGGCGGTTGGAGCGCTCATTCCACACCCGTTTACCGGGTATCGCGAGGAACCATGCCGCTCACCCTCTCCCCAGGGGGGAGAGGGCAGGGTGAGGGGGACGCAACGATCCGGCAACAAGGCGCATATGCGATTGCACTGCCACAAGGGGGAGGTTGGGAGGGGGTTGATAGCGCAACGTATCGAATGTTTCGCGCCAATCGGCAGGCCGCCCGCGTCACCCCCTCCCTAACCCTCCCCCTTTCTGGGAGAGGGAAAATCTCCGGCGCCAACTCTCCACGAAAACCTGCAACCTTGCGCTCCGGCTCATGTTACAATATATCATGACCCTCTTGGAGAGGTTCCGTGTCGACCCACCACCATGCAGAGCCCGCCGGCGCGGGATTTTCCCTGTTGCAGGCTTCGGCTGGTCAGCGCTTTGGCATTGCCGTGGTGCTGCTTGCGGCGCTCTGGGTTGCCGTCGCCTGGGCGATGGCCTGAGGAACAGCCATGTCGGCATTGCGCTTCAGCGACCTGACCCTCGGCTATGACCGTCATCCCGCCGTGCATCATCTGGACGGCGCGGTGCCGCACGGCAGCCTTCTTGCCATTGTCGGCCCGAACGGCGCCGGCAAATCGACGCTGCTGAAAGGCATTGCCGGCATGCTGCGGCCGCTGGCGGGCAAGGTGGAATTCGACGGTCTCGACCGGAAGGATATCGCCTACCTGCCGCAGATCGCCGATCTAGACCGCAATTTTCCGCTGACCGTGCGCGATCTCGTCAGCACGGGCGATTGGCGCAACAGCGGCTTGTTCAGCC
>JAATFR010000002.1 GCA_015655095.1 Hyphomicrobiales bacterium
ACTATTTTGCGTTGGCCTGTATACCGGGGGCGCCCCTCCCCCTTTTTCATGGGGGGGGGGCCTGGTTGCTGAAGACTGGTTTCCGCCCGCGCCATACCCCCCCCCCCCCCCCTGGCGCGGGCCGACAGCGTTCCTGCGCTGGCTTTGGACAGAGGGCCCAGCTTTGGCTATTGTCATAAAAGACTGCGGTGTGGAATCGCACAGGAATGAAACAAACCCTGCGTCTTGGCCGTAGGGATCAGTGTCTTATCCCGCCGGTTTTCGGTGTTTCGTCTTCAAAGTGCAGGGGCTCACATGCTCTCTTCTACAATAACTTCCCCGGCTCGTTCTTCTCGCCGGACAGTCGGCTTTTCTTTTGTGGCTGCGGTCCTTGTTTCAGTTTCTGGCCTTCTTGCCGCCTGCGGCGACAACAAGAATGATCAGGGACAGCAAAATGCGCCGGAAGTCGGCTTTGTGACCATGGCGCCTGAAAGCGTCACCTTTACTACAGACCTGCCGGGGCGGATCTCATCCCTTCGGGTTGCCGATGTGCGGGCGCGGGTTGATGGCATCATCCTGCGGCGCTCTTTCGAGGAGGGCAGCGAGGTCAAGGCAGGGCAGTTGCTCTTCAAGATAGATCCTGCGCCCTATCAGGCCGCTCTGGACAGTGCAAAGGCAACGCTCGCCCGGGCGGTTGCCAACCAGCAGTCGGCCAGCCTTCTTGCGAAGCGGTACAAGGCGCTGGTCGCGATCCACGCCGTCAGCCAGCAGAACTATGATGACGCGCACGCCGCAGAGCAGCAGAATCTGGCGGATGTAGCATCGGGCAAGGCTGCCGTCGAAACCGCCCGGATCAATCTGGGCTATACGGATGTGGTCTCCCCCATTTCTGGCCGTATCGGCAAGGCGCAGGTGACTGAAGGTGCCTACGTACAGCAGGGCAGCGCAACCCTTCTTGCCACTGTGCAGCAGATTGATCCCGTCTATGTGGATGTGACCCAGTCGACGACAGATCTGCTGCGTCTGCGCCAGGAGTTCGCAAGTGGCCAGTTGCAGAAGGCTGGTGACGACGCAGCCGTCGTTTCACTCGTTCTGGAGGACGGGAGCGAATATCCCGAAAAAGGGACACTCGAGTTTTCCGATATCACAGTCGATGAGGGCACGGGGTCGATTACGATTCGCGCCGTTTTCCCCAATCCGGACCGCGCTCTTCTGCCGGGCATGTTTGTTCATGGCAAGCTGGACGAAGGCGTGAAAGACGCCGCCCTGATGGTGCCACAGGAAGGCCTGACCCGTGATCCCAGGGGCAAAGCGACTGTTTTGTTGATTAATACGGATAGCAAGATCGTTCAGCAGCCGGTCAAGGCGGATCGGGTTGTGGGAGATAAGTGGCTTGTGAGTGAGGGGCTCAAGGCGGGCGACAGGGTCGTCGTGCAGGGCTTGCAAAAGATTCGGCCGGGTGAAGTGGTAAAGCCCGTGGAAGCCAATCTGAAGGGTAACACCGACGGGTTTGGAATTCAGGCCCAGTAATCCTGTCCGAACGCGCAATGCTTCAACGGTCTCCTGTCAAAGAAAGCCAGTGTCATGGCCAATTTCTTCATTGATCGCCCAATCTTCGCCTGGGTTATTGCTATCGTTCTCATGCTTGCTGGTGGGCTATCGATCATGTCGCTGCCCATTGCGCAATATCCCCCTGTTGCGCCGCCGTCTGTCCAGATAACGGTGACCTATCCCGGTGCCTCGGCGAAAACGGTCGAGGACACGGTGACCCAGGTCATCGAGCAGAAGATGAGCGGTATCGACCATCTTGAATATATGTCTTCGACAAGTGACGACACGGGTATTGCCAGCATTGTTCTGACCTTCGCAGCGGGCACAAATCCCGATATCGCCCAGGTGCAGGTGCAGAACAAGCTGCAACTCGCAACGCCGCTGCTGCCGCAGGAAGTGCAGGCGCAGGGTATCAAGGTTGCCAAGGCATCACGAAACTTCCTGATGGTCGCGGGCTTTGTTTCTGCGGATGGAAGCATGTCGCGGACGGACCTGACCGACTATGTAGCCTCGAACATCCAGGATCCCATCAGCCGTACGAACGGTGTGGGCGACATCACGCTGTTCGGCGCCCAGTATGCCATGCGCATCTGGATGGACCCGGCCAAGCTCAACAGCTTCAATCTGGCGCCGCCGGATGTCATCAGCGCTATCGAGGCTCAGAACGTACAGGTCTCGGCGGGACAGCTCGGAGGCACGCCTGCGGTGCCTGGCCAGAAACTGTCTGCCACCGTTGTCGCGTTGACGCGCCTGCAGAACCCCGAGCAATTTCAAAATATCCTGCTGAAAGTCAATTCGGATGGCTCCCAGGTTCGTCTGCGCGACGTGGCCAGGGTTGAACTCGGCAGTGAGAGCTATACGACAGACGCTTATTACAACGGCAAGCCGGCCGCCGGTCTGGGTATCAACCTTGCCACAGGCGCCAACGCCTTGCAGACGTCAGACGCCGTACGGGCGCAGATCGCCGCCCTCGCGCCCTATTTCCCCAAGGGGTTCCAGGTTGTCTACCCCTATGACACGACGCCATTCGTGAAATTGTCGATTGAGGACGTGGTGAAGACCCTGATTGAGGGCATCATCCTCGTCTTCCTCGTGATGTATCTTTTCCTGCAGAACATCCGGGCGACGATCATTCCGACAATCGCTGTGCCCGTTGTTCTGCTGGGAACCTTCGCGGTCCTCTATCTGGCCGGATTTTCGATCAACACACTCTCCATGTTCGGCATGGTGCTGGCTATCGGACTGCTCGTGGACGACGCCATCGTGGTGGTGGAAAACGTCGAACGCATCATGACTGAGGAGCACTTGTCTCCAAGAGATGCAACCCGAAAGGCCATGGGTCAGATATCAGGCGCTCTTATTGGTGTCGCGCTGGTGCTCTCAGCGGTGTTTGTGCCCATGGCTTTCTCGGGCGGGTCAGTGGGGGCGATCTATCGCCAGTTCTCACTCACCATTGTCTCGGCCATGGCGCTGTCGGTGCTGGTCGCCCTTATTCTGACGCCAGCGCTTTGCGCCACCATGCTGAAACCGCATACCGGAGGGGAAGGGCATCATGGCTTCCTCAGCGGGTTCTTCAACTGGTTCAACCGCACTTTTGATTCGAGCAGCCATAAATATTCCGGCACCGTGTCGCGGATGCTGGGCAAGGCCGGCCGCTATCTTGTCATCTATGCCGTGATTGTCGTTGCTACCGGATTCCTTTTTGTGCGTCTGCCTTCCTCGTTCCTGCCCAACGAAGATATGGGCATTCTTTATGCGCAGGTGCAGTTGCCTGCCGGCGCCACACAGGCGCGGACGCTGACTGTTCTGAAGGAAGTCAAGGAATATTTGCTGACGGAGGAAAAAGACTCGGTCGATTCTGTTTTCGCCATCGCCGGCTTCAACTTTGCTGGTCGAGGGCAGAATTCAGGTCTGGCTTTTATCCGGTTCAAGGACTGGTCTGTGCGTCAGAGTAGTAGTCAGACTTCAGCCGCGGTGGTTGACCGGTTCATGGCGCATTTTGCCAACTACAAGGATGCATTGCTTTTTGCGATCAATCCTCCGCCAATTCAGGAACTGGGTACGGCCAGCGGATTCGATTTGGAGTTGCAGGATCGCGGCGCCCTGGGGCACGCCAAGCTGATGGCGGCGCGTAACCAGCTTCTTGTGATGGCTATGAAAAATCCGGTGGTCGCCCAGGTTCGCCCCAACGGACTTGATGATACGCCCCAGTACAAGATTGAAATTGACCAGGAAAAAGCCAGTGCGCTGGGTGTGTCGCTGACGGATATCAGCACGACCCTCTCTTCAGCCTGGGGATCGAACTATGTCAATGACTTCATTGACCGCGGTCGTGTGAAGAAGGTCTATATCCAAGGCGAGGCCATCTCCCGCATGACGCCGGATGATTTTAACAAATGGTATGTGCGAAATGCCAAGGGCGACATGGTGCCGTTCTCGGCCTTCTCTTCAGGCGAATGGACCTACGGCTCGCCAAAGCTTGAACGTTATAATGGCATATCGGCCATTGAAATCCAGGGACAGGCGGCAGCGGGTAGAAGCACCGGTGAAGCGATGGCTGCCATGGAGGAAATGATCAAGCAGCTGCCTCAGGGTATTGGTTATCAATGGACGGGGCTCTCGTTTGAGGAGCGAATGTCGGGCTCCCAGGCGCCCGCTCTTTATGCGCTCTCGGTGCTGATTGTGTTTCTCTGCCTTGCCGCTCTGTATGAGAGCTGGTCAATCCCGTTTTCAGTCATTCTGGTTGTGCCGCTCGGTATTTTCGGCACGCTGCTTGCGACCTCGGCGAGGGGGCTATCCAACGACGTCTACTTCCAGGTGGGCCTGTTGACGACCGTGGGACTTGCCGCCAAGAACGCTATCCTGATCGTGGAGTTTGCAAGGGATCTGCAAGCTCAGGGCAAAGGTCTTGTCGAGGCGACGCTCGAAGCCGTCCATCTGCGTCTTCGGCCCATCCTGATGACGTCCATGGCCTTCATTCTCGGCGTGTTGCCTCTGGCAATCAGCTCGGGTGCCGGTTCGGCAAGCCAGCACGCCATCGGTACCGGCGTGATCGGCGGCATGTTGTCGGCGACGTTCCTTGCAATCTTCTTCGTGCCGGTCTTCTTTGTGAGTGTCCGGCGTCTCTTTGCGGGGGACAAGGAAGATGATGGTGCTACGCCTCCACCTGCAACCATCGAGGGGGGGCACTGACATGACCAAGCTCACGGTTCCTCTCTCGCTCGCCGCTGTCCTGCTGACCGCAGGTTGCACCCTGATACCTGATTATCTGCGGCCTGAAACACCCGTCGCCACGGCCTGGCCCACCGGCCCCGCCTATGATGCGGATGTCGCGGGCGCAGGCAAGAATGGCGACCAGCCTGTCGCCGTCGAGATCGGCTGGCGTGATTTCTTTACGGACCCTGATTTGCAGAAGTTGATCGGGCTGTCGCTCTCCAACAACCGCGATCTCAGGGTGGCCGTGCTCAACATCGAGCAGGCCCGTGCGCAATACCAGATTCAGCGCGCGGATCTGCTGCCGAAGATCAACGGCGTCGCGGATGGCACCCGCCAGCGTCTGCCTGCCGATCTGAGCCAGACCGGCAGGGCGGGCGTCTCCAGCGATTACTCTGTTGGTCTTGGTGTCACGGCGTTCGAGCTTGATTTCTTTGGCCGCATCCGCAGCCTTAAGGAAGAGGCGTTGAACCAGTATCTGGCGACCGGCGAAGCCCGCCGCAGCGCCCAGATATCTCTGGTTGCCGAGGTGGCGAACAGCTATCTCACGCTGCTGTCCGACCGCGACCAGCTCGCGCTCGCCAAGAGCACGCTCAAGAGTCAGCAGGATTACGTCAAGCTGATCACGGCGCGCTATGATGGCGGCGTGGCGTCTGAACTCGACCTGAGGCAGGCGCAAACGCAGGTCAACACCGCTGAAGTCAATGTCGCCCGGTTCTCCCGTCTGGCGGCGGAGGATCTGAACGCGCTTACGCTTCTGGTGGGCGGTCCGCTGCCCGAGAATGTCGTGAAAGCCGATTCCACGAAGGTGGCGCTCACGGACCAGAGTCTTCTTGAAGATCTGCCGGCCGGTCTGCCGTCCGATCTGCTGACGCGGCGGCCTGACGTGGTCGAGGCCGAATATCAGCTCAAGGCCGCCAACGCCAATATCGGCGCAGCGCGGGCCGCCTTCTTCCCGAGCATCACACTGACCGGGAATATCGGCACGGCCAGTTCCCAGCTCTCGGGCCTCTTTGATGGCGGGTCGGGCGCCTGGGCGTTCGCGCCGCAGATCAATCTGCCGATCTTCGATACCGGCAGCAACATCGCCAATCTTGATCTGGCCAAGGTTCAGAAGAACATCCAGGTCGCGCAATATGAAAAGACCATTCAGACGGCCTTCCGGGAAGTGTCAGACGGGCTTGCCTCGCGCGGCACGCTCAGCAGCCAGCTTGCCTCGCAGCAGTCGCTCGTGAACGCCAATCAGCGTTCCTATGATCTGGCGGAGGCGCGCTATGATGCAGGGGTCGAGGATTATCTGGTCGTGCTCACCTCGCAGCAGCAGCTTTTCCAGTCCCAGCAGGATCTGATCAGTACACGGCTTGAGCGGCTGTCCAACCTCGTCGATCTCTACAAATCGCTTGGTGGCGGCTGGGTCGAGAAAACCGGCGACAAGCCCGCGCCGGCTGATGTCGATCCCCCGACATGGTAATGTTGGCGTGACAGACATGTTTCTGGCGTGAAAATTGCGTGCGTGATTTCATAAGTCACACATTGGAATTTTCACGCCATGCCTTATCCAATTGTCGAACAATGGTATCTCCGCCAGGAGCACCCGGATGGGATCACCAGATTCTGGGAACCCCATGTCCATCCGCTTGAACAGGCGAATTTCTGGCATGTGCGGGGCCGCGACCGCGATCTGCTGATCGACAGCGGCATGGGCATCGTGCCTCTGCGCACGAGCTTTCCCGATCTGTTCGAGGGGCGTGAAACCATCGCGCTTGCGACCCACACTAATATTGATCATATCGGTGCGGTGCATGAATTCGAGCACCGCTGGGTTCACCCGGCAGAAGCGCATCACATGGAAAGCCCGTCAGGGCTCACCACGATTGTCGCTTCCGACATTGATCCGGAACTCTGCCGCCTGTTTGTCGAGGCGGGCTATCCGCCGTTCGATGAACTTCTTGTCGATGCTTTCCCTTATGAAGGGTTCGATCCGCGCAGTTACCGGCTTCGGGGCGCGCCGCCGACCCGTCTCGTCACCGAGGAAGATGTGATTGATCTGGGGGATCGCCAGTTCAGGCTCCTTCATCTGCCGGGTCATTCGCCGGGCAGTCTCGGGGTCTGGGAGGAGGCGACTGGCACGCTTTTCACCGGCGATGTGGTCTATGACGGGCCGCTTGTCTATGAGGGGCCGGGCATGGATCTCGACATTTACGCCGCGACCTTGCGCGAGCTGAGGGATATGCCGGTCAGCATCATCCATGCGGGCCATGATCCAAGCTTTGGCCCGGCGCGGCTTGGCGAGATTGTCGACCGTTATCTGGCTCTCTGGGGCAGGACCTGAAGCAGGCGTTTCCCCAAATAAAATGCCCTCTCCCCGGCGGGGAGAGGGCGCTTTCAGAACTATGCCGTCACGATGCCATGGCCAGCTGGTCGCGGGCTGCGGCGAAGGCGCGGAAACCCTCAACGATTTCATCTGCCTGCCGTCGCGCGCCGCTTTGCAGATATTCCATGGCGTTGAGCGAGGCGTCATGAGCCGGGTGGCTTGAGCCGCCAACGCAATCCTCCACGACCCGGCAGAAATAATCGTTCTGATGGCCATCCACGAACGTGTAATGCACGCACACGTCCGTCAGCCCGCCGACCAGCACCAGCGTCTGCGCCTTGAGGCCCTTGAGCAGGATTTCCAGGTCGGTGCCGAAGAAGGCCGAATAGCGGCGCTTGGCGATGACATAATCATCGGGCAGCAAGCCCAGCTCTTCTCCCGCCACCGGCGTGCCTTCATCGTCCTCAAGGCAATGAATGTCCTCCACGCCGTCGAGTTCACGACCGAAATCCACCAGCGTGCGCCGGTGCACTTCCGCGATGAAAACGATCGGAATGCCCGCCTCGCGGGCCGCATCGACCACTACGCGCGCGCGCTCCATGCGGACGGAATAGCCTTCCATCAGCGGAATAGGCTGGGGCGCATTCTTGAAGAACGAGCCCTTCTGGATGTCGACGACGATCAGCACGGGCTGGCCTTCGATCATCGCGCGGCGCTGTCTTTTTATCTCTGTCATCCTTGTAACTCCTATACGGGGGATTCGTTGACGGCCTTGCGCTTGAACGGATTTTCCTGATGCAGCGGAAAATCCACCTTGAGTTCGCCGGTCAGGATTCTTTTACGTAAATGTTTCGTGTCGAGAATGCTGAAGCAGGCGAGATGGTCGCCCGCCACGATGCGCGTGTAGCCAGAAGGCCGCTCCGGCGTCACGAATTGGGGGAGGGGCTCAACCACGGTGTGGTAATCGACGGCGAAGAACAGCGGCAGGGAATAGCGCTCGACGCCGGTGTTGACCACGCGGTGCTGCGTGGCCTTGAACAGGCCGTTGGTCCAGCCTTCAATCAGGTCGCCGATATTGACAATGAAGCAGCCCGGCAGGGGCGGCGCTTCCACCCATTCATCAGCCGAGTTCATCACCTGCAGGCCGGGGCCGCTGGTGTTCAGAATGGTGAAGCATTCAAAGTCCGAATGTGCGCCGATGCCCAGATTCTGCCGGTCCATCGGCCGGTCATTCGGCGGATAATGAAGCAGGCGCAATTGCGAACTGGGCTTGGTCGCCTTCTCAATGAAAAATGTTTCAGGCAGGCCAAGCGCCATGGCGAAAGCGCGGAAGAGCTGGTTGCCCACATTCGTTACAGCGGCGTAATAGCTTTGCACATCCTCGCGAAAGCCCGGCAGCCAGTCCGGCCACTGGTTGGGCACCAGCATCAGGTTGCCGGCCAGATAGTCCGGGTCGTCGTGGGCGATCTCGATCGAGCTGTCGAAGGCCTGATGCAGGCGTGGGTGGCCCAGATGATCATCCCTGGGGTCTTCAGGCGCGGGCGACAGCCGGTAAAGCTCAGGATCGGGGTCCTCATAGTCCAGCGTGCTCGGCAACCATCCGCGATTGCCCTGCGAGTTGCGCACATGCACGCGCTCGCGCAATTCTATGGGTGAATGATGGAAGGCGGCTGATTGCGCATAAGCCTTGTCGATCAGCGTCTGGGGCACCCCATGGTTGCGGATATAGAAGAAGCCCACATCCTCGCAGGCCTTGCCTATTTCCTGTGCCACAGCCCGGCGTTCAGCCTCGTTCGTACTGAACAGGGCGCCAATATCGATAACAGGAATGGCGGTGAAGGGCATTTTCGCGGCGCCCATGGAGCCTTGTGTTTGTTCCTCGGCGCCTATGGCGCCTTGTGTTTGTTCATTGAGTTTCTGTTGACTGGTGTATTCCAGCTCGGGCCGGGTCAGCGTGTTCATCTCGCATGAGTCCTCACTTTATGGACGCCCGCCACTTCGCAGTCGAATCGGTAACGCCCACAGTGACTGCGAATGCAAGCCGCATACCACTCACGCCGTCTGGCCCCCCGATTGCATACAATCGAGTATCCGGGATTGCGGGCAATTATGCATGGAGTGCGCAGATGACGAAGGCAGAGGACAGCCGTATGGGTGGCAAAAAGGGAAATGATGTGAAAAAGGGCATGTCCCGCCGTTCCGTGCTCAAAGGCGGGGCAGTGCTGGGCGCAGTGGCGGCGCTCAACATGCCGTTCATCCGGCCTTCCTATGCCGCATCGAGCCTCAAGGTTTCAACCTTCGGCGGCTATTTCGAGCAAAGCTTCAACAGCTTTATCTATCCGGCCTTCACCAAGGCGACAGGCATTGCGGTCGAGTCCGTGCCCCAGTCGGAAAGCGCTGCTTTCCTGCTTCAGTTGCAGCAGGCGAGCAAGGCCGGCGCGGTGCCGATGGACATCTGCTGTATGCCCCAGAGCGATCTTCTGCGCGGCCGCGAGCTGAGCCTGTGGAAAACATATGATCTCGGCAAGATTCCCAACGTGTCGCTTCTGCCTGATCGTTATGTCAACAAAATCGCATCCGGTGTCGATGGCGTCGGCGCCATGGCCTGGTACACGACCTTCGTCGTCAACAAGGAAAACGTGAAGCCCCTGCCCGATAGCTGGAAAGCATTGTGGGACCCGAAATACAAGAATTCCTGGGGTCTCCAGTCCGGTGGCGTTTCCAACATTCTTGAAATCACCTCCATGGTCTGGTTCGGCACCAACGAT
>JAATFR010000067.1 GCA_015655095.1 Hyphomicrobiales bacterium
AGGGCCTCGGCCATGCGCAGAAGCGAGCCATGATCCGGCAATTCCGGGGGTGAAACCGGTGAAATAGGGGCCTTTTCGTCGCCGTCCGGGGGCAGTTCCTCGGGGTTCCCCACAGGCATCTCATCGGGAGCCTGTTCGTCGGGCATCTCCTGCGGGGCCTCATCCGGTCGCCCGCCAGGCTCACCCGAAACATCATCCTCGATGATATTTTCTTTTCTAGATGAAGAGGTTATATCACTTTCCTCATACAGATCCTCACCCTGTGTGATCTCCACCAGGGCCTGTTCATCATCAGGGCATCCACCCTGTTCGATCTGAACGTCGTCCGTCATCGGGCCTGCATCAGTTTTCATCATCATTATCAACAGGTTCCGGCCGGGGCATGACGCGCTTTCTTACATAAAGCGGTCCGAACGCCCCCGCCTGATCCAGTTCAATCTCGCCGTCCTTGGCCAGTTCCAGCATCGCCGACACGGTGCTGGCCAGCGCCGAACGGCGCAACGGTCCGTGGGTATACTCTTTCGGCAGGTAAACGTCGATCCGGCTCCAGTCGATCATCATGCCCAGCATTCCCTCCAGCCTGCGCCGGGCCGCCTCAATGGCGACGATGGCGAGTTTCTTCGGCTGGTAGTTGAACACTGAGTTCTTAACCCGCTGCTCGGAATAAGCCTTGAGAACGTCGTAGAGATTTCCATCATAAAGGCTTGTTTTAACGACTCGAATACCTTCCGGCATGCCACGCTGGAAAAGCTCGATGCCCAGCCGCTTGCGGACAGAGAGATCCTCGACCGCCTTGCGCATGGCCTGAAGCCGCTGCAACTGGAAGGCAAGCCGAGCCGCCATTTCCTCGCCCGAGGGGCCTTCCTCCTCGTCCGGCGGGGGCAGCAGCAGCTTCGACTTCAGATAGGCAAGCCAGGCCGCCATGACCAGATAGTCGGCGGCAAGATCGAGTTCCAGATGCCGGGCCTGATTGATGAAGACCAGATATTGCTCGGCAAGGGCAAGGATCGAAATCCGGGTCAGATCGACCTTCTGGTTGCGGGCCAGCGCCAGCAGCACATCGAGCGGGCCTTCATAGCCGTCGAGATCGACGATCAGCAGCGCCTCGTCCTCCGCGACAGGCGCAGCGATGGGGCGGCCTTCCTGAAAAGGAATGACGTTGGAGACCGTATCGGGTGACGGCGCGTCTGAAATCATGACCTCACTCCTCAACTTTCCCCATTATAACGCAGGCCCTCTTATAACGCAGGACGCCGCCCGGAGCGACTGTTTCACTTTCGGGCCATCCTGGTCATGTCATGGCGGGGATGAGTTCGGCGAAGCGGGCGCGGGTGGCTTCAATGTCGAGAGGTCCGGGTGCCCGGCGCGCCCTGAGCGCCCGGTCCGCCCGCGCGGCGGCCCGGCCTGAGAGCACAGGCACCCGCGCTGAAATCTCGATCATTTCCTCCATTTTGCCATTGCAATGGAGCACCAGATCGCAGCCCGCCGCGAGGCTGGCGCTGGCCCGCTCGCCCAGCGTGCCGGAAAGCGCCTGCATCGAAAGATCATCCGACATCAGGCAATTGTCGAAGCCTATTTCAGCCCGGATGATCTCCTGAACGACTTTCCGGGAGGTTGTTGCGGGCGCCGCTGCGTCGAAGGCCGTGTAGACGACATGGGCGGTCATGGCGAGCGGCAGATCATTGAGCGCGCGGAACGGCGGAAAATCAGTGGCCCGCAATTCATCCGCGCCAGCCTCCACCACTGGCAGATGGAGGTGGCTGTCCACCCCGGCCCGGCCATGACCGGGGATATGTTTCGCGACCGGCAGCACGCCCCCTTCGAGCAATCCGTTCGCCGCCGCGCGGGCAAGCGCGACGACAGGCTCCGGCGTCAGCCCGTAGGCGCGGTTGCCGATCACGTCATGAGCGCCGGGCACCGGCACATCGAGCACCGGCAGGCAATCGACATTGATGCCAAGCGCCTCAAGATCATGAGCCATCAGCCGCGCGCCGAGCCTTGCGGCCTCAAGGCCCCGTTCTTTATCCACGGCATAGAGATCGCCATAGCGGCGGCCCGAGGGATAAAGCGGCCAGTGCGGCGGCTTGAGACGCTGGACCCGCCCCCCTTCCTGATCGATCAGGATGGGCGCATCCCGCCCCACGCAATCGCGCAGGCTGTCGCTGAGCGCCCTGACCTGTTCCGGGCTTTCACAATTGCGTAGAAACAGAATGAAGCCCCAGGGCTGCGTCCGGGCGAAGAAGGCTTTCTCCTCCGCGCTGAGGCTCGCGCCGAGGCACCCGTAGATCGCCGCCGTTGTTCCTGTACTCATGCCTACTTCGCCTTGACGAGGCAGGCCTGCCCCTGCGAGGTGAGCTTGTCGCACAGAAGTTCCGCCGCGCTCTTGTCGAGCGGTCCCGCCCTCAGGCGGTAGAAGATGCCCTTGTCGCCAAGGTCAGCCCGCTGGATATTGGGCGCGAGCCCCCCCAGCAGAGCCGGAAACTTCTTCTGGAGCCGCCCATACTGCTTCAGCGTCGCAGCCTGATCCTTGGCCGAGCCAAGCTGGACGACATATTCCCCCTCGGCAATCGGCTCCGGCAGCGCCTCCTCGGCCTTTTTCTCGGCCTCCGACGCAGGCACGGTGCCGGGGGGAGCAACGGTATCGGGGGTGGTTGGCGTCACCGGAGCGGCAGCCACCGGCGCGGTCGGGTCCGGCACCGGCTGTCCCGGCGCGGGCATGGGACTCGCACCCGCATGCGCGGGCGCGCTTGCCGCCGCCAGCGCATCTGGGTCCGGCGGCGGGGAATTGTTCTGGGTCTGTGCCGAAAGATCGATCGGCTCCTCGGCACGCGGCAGCAGGCGTTCGACGCCCGGCTCCGCCGTTCCGCTCAGCCGGTCGTAGATTTCCTTGTCCTGATGGGGAATATCGACGCCGCCCGGCGTGTCCGGGGCCATCTTGTAGGGCGTGTGATCGGCCCGGATGACCGGCAGCGCGCCGCCGGTGAGACCCGCGGTCGCGGTGGTGCGGATGCTGCTGCGGTAGGCCATCACCAGCGCGCCTGCAAAGACGAAGGCAAGCAGAACCAGCCCCGCGCCCTTCAGGAAGCGCATCCGGTCCCGTACATCTTCCTCGTCTTCGGCGCCGTAGTCGCGCCCTCGCTTATCCCGCATCGGTCCGTCCCGGTTCCCGCCTCAGCTCTTTCAGC
>JAATFR010000198.1 GCA_015655095.1 Hyphomicrobiales bacterium
GCACCGCCTTCATGGAAAAGAGAAAGCCCCAATTCCGGGGAAAATAATTCACGACAAAACAAAAAACCAAAAACAACGCACAGGACAGGAAACGCATCATGGGCGGAAGGCTCGAAGGCAAGGTCGCCATCATCACCGGGGGCACCAGCGGGATCGGACTTGGAACGGTGGAACTGTTCCTGAAGGAGGGCGCAAAAGTCGTCGTAGGCGACTTGCAGGATCACAAGGGCGAGGCGCTGAAACGCGAGCATGGCGGCATCGTCTCCTATTGCCGCACCAATGTGGCGCATGAGGAGGAAGTGAAAAACCTCGTCGCCCATACTATCGAGAAATACGGCAAGCTCGACGTGATCTTCAACAATGCGGGCTTTGGCGGCGTTGGTGGCGAGTTGCAGGACATCGACATGGCGGGCTTTGATGAAACCGTGGGCGTGCTGCTGAAAGGCGTGTTCCTCGGCTACAAATATGCCGTGCCGCACATGAAGGCCCAGCAGTCAGGCTCGATCATTTCCACCGCCAGCGTCGCCGGTTTGCAAGCGGGCTACGGCCCCATGGTCTATTCGGCCTGCAAGGCCGCCGTGCTGCATCTGGCGCGCTGCGCCGCGCTTGAGCTTTCACCTTACAATATCCGCTCGAACGCGATCTGCCCCGGCGGCATCGCCACCTCGATCTTCGGCAACGTACTCGGCCTCGGCACGCAGGTGGCCGACCAGTTCGCGGAATTCATGAAGCCCCGCCTTGCTAAAATCCAGCCGATCCCGCGTTCGGGCCTGCCCAACGACATCGCGGAAATGGCCTTGTTCCTCGCCAGCTACGGCTCGACCTTCGTGACCGGTCAGGCCATCGCGGTCGATGGCGGCCTGACGTCGGGTCCGATGCGCGGGCTTGGCGACAAGCTCGATTTCGAGGCAGCCATCGGGGAGTTTCTTGCTGGCCTTGCGCCCCAGGACTCGGCTCCCCAGAACGAAAAGACGGCGTGAGGAACATATGAGCAATCTTCAGGGTAAAGTCGCCATCGTCACCGGTTCCGCCATGGGGCTTGGCGCATCGGTCGCGCTCAAGCTCGCCGAACGCGGCGCAAACATCGTCATCAACTATTCCAAAAGCGAAAAGGAAGCCGCCGAAACCGTGGCGGCGGTGAAGGCGCTTGGGGTCGACGCCATCATGGTGCAGGCGGATGTTTCCGAAGACGCGGACTGCCGCCGCCTCGCCGAGGCCGCTTATGAAAAATGGAGCCGCATCGATATTCTGGTCAACAATGCGGGTTCAACCAAGTTCGCCGATCACGCCAATCTCGACGCCTTGCAGGCTGATGATTTCCTGTGGATCTACAAGATCAACGTGGTCTCCGCCTATCAGATGATCCGGGCCTGCGCGCCCGCGATGAAAGAGGCGGGCAAGGGCAAAGTGGTCAATATCTCGTCCGTCGCGGGCGTGATGGGCATCGGCTCCTCGGTCGCCTATGCGGCCTCCAAGGGCGCGCTTAACACCATGACCCTGTCGCTCGCCCGCTCGCTCGCGCCGGAAATTCGCGTCAACGCCGTCTGCCCGGGCTTTATCGGCACGCGCTGGTTTCTCGATCGCTTCGGCGCGGACAAGTTTGCCGCGATCCAGAAGGGGCAGGAGCAATCGACGCCGCTCGGCCGTGCAGGCACGCCTGAGGACATCGCCGAATCCGTGGTGTTTTTCTGCGATGAAGGCGGCGAGCACATCACCGGTGAAACGCTGATCACGGACGCCGGCATGCACCTTGGCTATGCGCCGCTGACGGCGCGCTGAGCGATGAGCTGAGGCCTCTCCCCCGCCGGGGAGAGGCTCTCTTTTTATTATCTTCTTACAAATAATAATCTCTATGAAAAGTCATTCCGCCAGAAAATCCAGCACCGCCGCCTTGTAGACCTTGTCGCCGACCGCCTTCATGTGGTCGCGACCGGGGATAACCGCAACCTTTGCCCCGGGAATGCGCGCCGCGAGCGCATGGGGATCACCCGCGTTCACATCTTTGTCGCCAGTTGCGATCAGCACGGGGACATCGATCGCGGCAAGGCTTGCGAGCGGGAAAGGCTCCAGGATTTTCTCGATGCAGAACGCCATGGCGACGCGGTCCTGCTTGTTCATGTCGGCAAACACCCGGTAGACCCGCGCGCCATTGTTGGCGACGGAGCGCAGGTCCGGCGCTTCCAGCGCCGCGACAATGGCGTCCGCGTGACGCTCGCCCCTGAGCAGCGTTTCGCCGATGCCCGCGCCGATCACATGGCTGAAGCGTTCGGGCGTCAGCGAGGCCGCCATCAGTGAAACCATGCCGCCCATGGAATAGCCCATCAGGTCCGCCTGCGGGATCGCCAGATGATCCATCAGCTGCACCACATCACCGGCCATCCGCTCAAGCGCATAGGATTCATGATCATGAGGGGCAGCGCTGCGGCCATGGCCGCGCCCGTCCGCCATCACGACCATGAAGCCCGCCGTATTGAGCGTCTGCACCCAGCCCGTGTCGATCCAGTTCACCCGGTGGGTCGAGGCAAAGCCGTGAACGAGCATGATCGGGCGGCCCTCGCCCGCGACTTCATAGGCAAGGTCCAGTCCATCCGAGTGAAAAAATTCCATGAATGGCCCTCCTGCTATCAAGCACACGCGCTATGGCTGGAAACTGCCCCTCCGGCCCGCTAAGCTCAAGAAAAATCAGCCAGTCATAAGGCCAGCCACAAGGAATAATCATGAGCGATGCCACCAGCCTGAAACGGGACGCAGCCGATGCCATCGACGCGATGGCGGGCGATCTCCTCGCCATCAGCCACGCCATTCATGCAAAACCTGAACTGGCTTTCGAGGAATATGAAGCCGCCCGGTTGCTGACGGCGAAGCTGGAACACGAGGGGTTGCAGGTCGCGCGCGAGGCCTATGGCCTGCCCACCGCCTATGCGAGCGAATTCGGGCGCGCGGACGCGCCACAGGTCGCCATCCTGTCTGAATATGATGCGCTCCCCGGCGTCGGCCACGCCTGCGGGCACAATATCATCGCCACCACCGGCCTTGGCGCGGCGCTGGCGCTCTCAAAGCTCGGCGCGCGCCTGCCCGGCCGCATCCGCTATCTGGGCACACCCGCCGAGGAAAAGGGCGGCGGCAAGGAAATCATGGCGCAGGCTGGCGCTTTCGATCATGTCGATGCGGCAATGATGGTTCATCCATCCGGCGTTGATCTCGCCACCATGCCCTGCATCTGCATTTCCGAAGTGGTCGCGACCTATCACGGGCGCACCTCGCACGCGTCCGCCATGCCCCATGCCGGGCTCAATGCGCTTGATGCGGCGGTCACCGCCTATCAATCCCTTGCCCAGCTTCGCCAGCACATCCGCCAGAGCGAAAGGCTCCACGGCATCTTCACCAAGGGTGGCGTCGCCCCCAACGTGGTGCCGGAACTGGCGGAGGTCTATTTCTTCGTCCGCGCCGCCAATGCGGGCGATCTGGCGCAACTGAAAAAGCGCGTCATCGCCTGCCTTGAGGCGGGCGCGCTCGCCACCGGCTGCACAGTTGATATTCAGTGGGCGCAGGTCGATTACCTCGACATGAAGACAAGCTGGAGCCTCGCCGGAGCCTATGAGAAGAACATGAACATGCTTGGCCGCAGCCTCTTTCCCATGGAGAAAGTGCCGTCCAGTTCGGCGGGCTCAACCGACATGGGCAATGTCAGCCACCGCGTTCCCTCGATCCACCCCATGATCGCCTCCGCGCCCCCCAACATCATCATTCACAACCCGGAATTTGCCCGCTGGGCGGCATCCGAAATGGGTGACAAGGCCTGCATCGACGGGGCCAAGGCGCTAGCCATGACCGCCATCGACTATCTGACCGACGAGGCCTTGCGCGCGACAGCGGCACGGGAGTTCGCCGCCACGGCGGATGTCTCGACAAAAGCCGTCGCCACGGCTTTCACCGCCCATGGCAGCGCGGAGATAGGCGGTTGCGGCTGCGGGGCCTGTGCCTGAACCCTGGCCCGGTCCCCTCAGAGCATTGCAACATTCATCCGTCCGGACTAATTTCAGCCCGGATCAGGGCAAAAGCAGCAGCAGGTTGAGACATGGCAAGCGTCGGCGTACCGAAGTTCCATAATGACGAAGGCGCAACACAGATCAGGATCGGCGTGAAGGAATTCGAGTGCATGGGCGCCCGCCCGCCTCACGATCATCCCCATATCTACCTCGACATGGGCCGCGAAAACGAAATCATCTGCCCCTATTGCTCGACCCACTACAAATATGACCCGCTGCTCGGCGCGGAGGAGACCCTGCCCGCGGGCGCGCTCCACCATGAGCACAAGGCAGCCTGATCAAAAAAGATGGCAATGTAGTAGGTTCAACCCTGATCGGCCAGAATTTTACTGATCCCAAGTACTTCTGGGGCAGGCCATCCGCTACAGGGCCTTATCCTAACAATGCGGCAGCTTCTTCTGGCTCCAATCAGGGGCCACTAAATCCTGCATTGATGGATGCTGTAAACAGTCGTATCGCTGCATTGAAGCAAGCCGACCCAAACAACAAACTACCTGTGCCCGTTGATTTAGTGACGGCTTCCGCTAGTGGATTAGACCCTGAAATTAGCCCAGCTGCGGCTATTTACCAAGTTGACCGTGTTGCAAAAACGCGTGGTTTTACAGCAGAACAAGTCACGGAGCTTGTGCAAAAAAATATTCAAGGTCGCCAGTTCGGTGTTTTGGGTGAGCTTCGGGTCAATGTGTTGGCTCTCAATATGGCGCTGGATGAAACGTCTACCATGGCAAAATAACGCTTTAGAACTGTTGCTTAAATCCAGCCATATTATAGATAGCATATACTTATAAAATGAACGACCAGCGTCCCGACCCTGACCAGTTATTGGAAAAGCTTCAGCAAGAAGATGCCAAGCAAAAACGCGGCAAGCTGAAGATATTCTTCGGCGGTTGTGCCGGTGTTGGTAAAACTTTTGCCATGCTTTCCGCTGCCCAGGCGTTAGCGCGGCAGGGTCTGGATGTGCTGGTTGGCGTGATTGA
>JAATFR010000245.1 GCA_015655095.1 Hyphomicrobiales bacterium
AGGCCGACCGTGTACATGTGGTGCGCCCAGACGACGAAGCCGACGACGCCGATCATGACCA
Organism: Hyphomicrobiales bacterium; assembly: GCA_015655095.1. GTDB lineage: Bacteria > Pseudomonadota > Alphaproteobacteria > Parvibaculales > Parvibaculaceae > JAATFR01. The sequence goes on from JAATFR010000245.1 coordinate 62, forward strand.
TGGCATACGCCATGCCGAGATAACCGAAGATCGGACGGCGCGAAAACGTCGAGATGACATGGCTGATGATGCCAAAGCCCGGCAGAATCAGGATGTACACTTCCGGGTGGCCGAAGAACCAGAACAGATGCTGGAACAGGATTGGATCACCGCCACCGGCTGGATCGAAGAAGGTCGTGCCGAAATTGCGGTCCGTCAGCAGCATGGTGATGGCGCCGGCGAGAACCGGCAGCGAGAGCAGCAGCAGGAACGCGGTCACGAGCACCGACCAGACGAACAGCGGCATCTTGTGCAGCGTCATGCCGGGAGCGCGCATGTTGAAGATGGTGGTGATGAAGTTGATCGCGCCAAGGATTGATGAGGCGCCCGCGACGTGAAGTGCCAGAATGCCGAAGTCAACGGCGGGTCCGGGCTGTCCAACAGTCGAGGAGAAGGGCGGATACATGGTCCAGCCGCCCGAAACGCCGTCCACGCCGGGAGCACCCGGCACGAACATTGAGCAGATGAGCAGACCGAACGAGGAAACCAGCAGCCAGAACGAAACGTTGTTCATGCGCGGGAAGGCCATGTCCGGCGCGCCGATCATCAGCGGCACGAACCAGTTGCCAAAGCCGCCGATCATCGCGGGCATGACCATGAAGAAAATCATGATCAGGCCATGGCCGGTGACCAGCATGTTGAAGACATCATGGTTTGCGAAGATCTGGATGCCCGGATACATGAGTTCCGCGCGGATCGCGACCGAAAGGCCGCCACCGATGATGCCCGCCATGATGGCGAATATCAGGTACAGCGTCCCGATGTCCTTGTGGTTCGTCGAGAAGAGGAAGCGCTTGAGGCCCCTGGGATGATCTTCATGATCCCCAGCGTGGCTGTGCGCATGAGCCGCTTGCCCTGCCATGTAACTACCCTTCGCTCGTACTTTTGGTTGTCCTGTCACATACTTTCAGAGGCTCAGGCTATTGCGCCTGCACCGCTGTCGTCGTCACAAGGCCCGCAACATTTTGCATTTTGCCCGTGCCGTTCGCCGCAAATTCCTGTTTCGCCTGAGCAACCCAGGTTGCGTAATCTTCCTTGGAGACGACCCGGACCTCAATCGGCATGAACGCATGGCCGTTGCCACACAGCTCCGAGCACTGGCCGTAATAGGTGCCGGGCTTGTCGGCGCGGAACCAGGTCTCATTGAGGCGGCCGGGGATCGCGTCGATCTTGACGCCGAAGGACGGCATCGCCCAGGAGTGGATCACATCGGCGCCGGTCACCTGCACGCGGACCGTCTCACCCACCGGCACCACCAGCGGATTGTCGACCGACAGCAGGCGGAGCTGGCCTGCCTTGAGGTCCTTCTCTGCGATCAGGTTCGAATCGAAGCCGAAGCTCGCCTCGGGATAATCATAATGCCAGTACCACTGGTAGCCGGTGGCCTTGATGGTCAGGTCCGCGGGCGGCAGCACCAGTTCCTTGAAAAGGAGCCGGAAGGACGGGATCGCAATCACGACCAGAATGAGGATCGGCACCAGCGTCCAGGCGATCTCAAGCAGCGTGTTGTGCGAGACCTTGGAGGGAACCGGGTTGGACTTGCGGTTGAATTTCACCACCACGACGATCAGCAGGATCAGCACGAAAAGCGTGATGAGGCCTGTGATCCAGAGCAGGAAATTATAGAAATGGTGAATATCCACGGCGACCGGGGTCGCGGCTTCCTGAAGCCCTGTTTCCCGGGCATGCGGCATACCATCCGCCAGCGCCGAAGAGATCAGGCCGCCATCAAGATGAACAGCCATAAGAGCAAGCGCAAAAAGCCCTGCGCCGATGAGATATTTTACCGCCTTGCTCAACTTCACTGGACTTCCCATGTTCGTTCTACGCCTTTCGCCCCTCGAACGGCGTTACCGCGCCACGCCCGCTATTAAGGACGCCGCGTTGCGCCAACGGCTTCGTGAGTTCCCAACTCTGGCCTCAGAAACCACAATTGATGTCATGTCGCAAGCATCCCTTAGCGCAGAAAGGTTTCTCGAAACCAGTCCCGAAATGCGACAATCGAGTATAGAAGCCAGTTTCCTTACAGCGACCACGCACCGCGCCTTTGCGACCTTTTGCCACAATGACAGTATGGATAAGCTGAAGCGTGCAAACCAGCGCCAAAACGCAGCTTTCACGCACATCATGAAAAGACTGGTTATGGAATTGCGAGCAGCCTCAGGCACGAATCGCAGAGTGTTCATCGGGGCTTAAATCTTTTCCCCCGGCAAAAAGCGGCCTAAGCTGAGAATCGTTTTCAGCTAACCCGGCTTCAGGCCGGATCAGGAGCAGGCGTATGCGGGACGAGGCGCTGATCCACTTCCACTACGGCGCCCGCATTTCGGCGGGGCTTCACCTCGCCTATGGCGGCGGGCAGGCCCCAACCCTCATCAGCGAGGCCGCCCCCTATCTCGATGCCCGCGACCCAGGCCGCTGCGTAGTGGGTTTTTGCGTCTGCCATCCCCAGGCGGTCAGCGACGTGCTGGCCCCGCCGCCTCCCGGCTGGCAAGACTGGACCTTCTATCAATGGGACGAATGGTTTGGCCGGATCAACGGTGTCTTCCTCGTGGACCTGCTCAAGCTGCGCGTCACCCAGTTTCCGCTCTACAGCTGCTCGCCCAACATCGTCCCCTGCGACCTTTCCAGCCTGCCGGGCCGGCTGATGCCGGTGGAGGAATGGGCGGGCGCGGGTGCAAAAGGCAAGCAATAGGCGCGAGCCTTCCTATATAGTGGGAAGCCCCTGCCCCGAGCCTGAGAGTGACGCTCATGACCACCGCCCCCGACGATCTCTTTTTCTCCGATGGCCTGCTCGACCGGAGCCAGACCGAAAAGCTGGTTGGCGAGACCCTGAACGGGGCGGATGACGGCGAGCTTTATCTGGAATACCGGCAATCGGAAGCCATGTCGTTCGATGACGGGCGGCTGAAAAGCGCCAGCTTCGACACCATGCAGGGCTTCGGCCTGCGCTGCGTTTCAGGCGAAACAGTCGGCTATGCCCACGCCTCCGACCTGTCCGAAGAAGCCGTCCGCCGCGCCGCCGACAGCGTCACCGCCGTCAAGCGCGGCTATGCGGGCACGTTCGCGGGCGCGCCCCGGCGGACCAACGCCCATCTCTATACCGACGCCAATCCTCTCGCCGCGCAAAGCTTTGAGGAAAAGGTGAAGCTCCTTCAGGAGATCGACGCCTATGCCCGCGCGCTCGATCCGCGCGTCCAGCAGGTTTCGGCCTCGCTCGGCGGCGAATGGCAGGCGATCGAGATCATCCGCCCCGGCGGCGAAATCCTGCGCGATGTGCGCCCCCTCGTCCGGCTCAATGTCTCTGTCGTGGTCGCCGATGGCGCGCGCCAGGAATCCGGCAGCCATGGCATGGGCGGACGCCTCGCCTACGACCATTTCATCAGCCCTGAAAACTGGCAGAACGGCGTGAGCGAAGCGCTCCGTCAGGCGATTGTGAACCTCGATTCAATTCCCGCCCCCGCGGGCGAGATGGACGTGGTGCTCGGGCCCGGCTGGCCCGGCATCCTGCTGCATGAAGCCATCGGCCATGGTCTTGAAGGCGATTTCAACCGCAAGAAGACCTCGGCCTTCTCAGGCCTTCTCGGCGAGCGCGTGGCCGCCCCCGGCGTCACCGTGGTCGACGACGGCACGCTGAGCGACCGGCGCGGCTCGCTTACCATCGACGATGAGGGCACGCCGACCAGCCGCACCGTGCTAATCGAGGACGGCATTCTCAAGGGCTATATGCAGGACCGCCTCAACGCGCGCCTGATGGGGGTCGAACCCACCGGCAACGGTCGCCGCGAAAGCTTCGCGCACGCGCCGATGCCGCGGATGACCAACACTTTCATGCGCGGCGGGAGCGACGATCCCGCCGAGCTGCTCAGCCGCGTCAAGAACGGC
>JAATFR010000103.1 GCA_015655095.1 Hyphomicrobiales bacterium
AGCGAGAGCCTGCGGGTCGAGCAGGTCATTTAGCCGTCCGGGTAGCCATTTCCGGTGGCGGCCATCAAGGTCAGATAGCCGACGGTTTTATAGCAGTAGAATCCCATGAGCGCCAAAACCAGAGTCTTGCGCGTGCAACGCTGGACGATGATGAAATAGACCAAGGCCGTGAAAATGACGACAAATATCCGGGAGCCCCCGATCACAGCTATCGCGGGCAAAAGGACGAGAATGTAGGTGAACATTGGCATGCTTTGCCGCAGGGTCAACCTGCATCCAACCACCACAATGATCAGCTTGGCAAAGTCCGACACCCCGAACCCCTCCCTGTTCATGTAAAATATCAGTTTAGATAGGAGGGTCTGCCCGGCTATGACGGCAATAAGAGCTATCGCTACCAAAGCCATCATACCGGCGAAAGCGAGGATCAGAAATCGCGGCACCGGAATCGTGGCATTGATCGTAATCTCAGTGCGCCAAACCAGCGGGCGGTGGCGATGGCGAGTGGGATCGGCAACATAAGAGCGGATTGAAAGTGGAACAGCGGTGCAGAGATAAAAAGAGCCCAGCCGATTTTACGAGGCATGAGTAGGAATCCGTATATGCACAGCAGATAGGAAATTTTCAATCTTTCGAGAGTGAACATCATCGCGACGCAATAGAAGTTTGCGATAAGAAAAATGGTGAAGATGGAGCCACACTTGTATTTTCGGCAAATTCTGAGTAGCCCTACGACGAAGAATGCATTCAACAAAGACATGAAAAGGTCCTTGTCTGGAATGATGCGCGTGGCGACGTAAATCAGATACCGGTAACCCGGTTCGGCGCTGCCGGTCTCAAGCAGCTGCAAGCCAAACAGATCGGCAGGGGTCGCAGTCGAGACTGCATCCCAGAAGCTGTGGTACTTCTCCTGATCGCCGCCCGTGTGCAGCCCAGCGAGGTACATGGAAACGAGATACGAAATGACCCCGGCCAAGATCATCGCGAGCTTGGGGCCAAGATCACCCACTATCCAAGGGGAGCGGTTCACCTGAAAGGTGGGCCGGTTCCGCAGATTGATGGGTGGCTTGAGCATGTTGACCTCGAAATCAGTTGCCCACGGCTACTCCATTCTATGCGGACCGCGCAACGCTTGATCTCGGGGCTCAACGGGTGAAAAAATGACGCTGGGTGCTCGCATCGGTTTGAGTAACAGTGCGCAATCATATGTTTGACATATGTTCTATCAGGAGACAACGAGATGACCGACATTCGGCGCAGAATGCTGATGATCACAGGCGGGGTTCTGCCGTTGGGAATGGTAGGGGCGGCGAGTGCGCAAGAACAGGCGGGACAAGCCCGCGCTGCCGCCGCGCCCTCGTCCGTTGCCGATCTCTATGGCAGTATTCACTTCGATGACGTGGCAGGGGTCCAGGCCGACACGACACTGACCTATGACGCAGCCTTGCCAGGTTCGGTCAAGGCAGGGAATATTGTGCACGCCAGGGTCGGGAACTTCAACTATGTTGTTGACCCGGACGGGCCAATCGCAACAGCTGGCGGGGTGCGACTGTCCTTGGCAAAGGCGGACGGGATCAATGTCGTGGCCTTGGGGGCAGATTATACCGGCTCACGCGACAGCACGGCCGCATTCTCGCTTGCGGCGACCTTGGGCAAGAAGATCATCGTCCCGGCGGGCACCTATCTGGTCAGCGACATCGCGCTGCAACCCGGATCGGAATGGATAGGCGAGGCGCGCAGCGCTGTCACGCTTCTGGTAAGTGCGAATGATACAGCGGCATTCTTTCATGCGGGCACCGAGTTACACATGCCGAATATCCGCATCCGCAACATGACGGTCGCAGCGGCACCCGGCGTGACGGGTGCCAGAGGCATCCGCCAAGGGGCCAATCTGTCCTATCTCTCCTACGCCACAATCGAGAATGTAGAGTTTTTCAAAAGTTTGCGGACGTCACTTGATGTGCTGCCGATCTTTCTGGCCTGTCGCGATGTGCGTGATGGATACAGCGGAAATTCGCCCCCCGCACAGCCGCACAACTTCATGACCGCCAAGTTCTCCGGAAAGAGCAGCAATACGCCCAACTTTAATGCATTTCAAAGCTGCCAGTTCTTCGGGTCGGGCGATACGGAAGCAGTGTTCGACTTGGAATTTGGCTGGTCGTTCAGTTTCGACCAATGTGACTTCGAGCAGAACGACACGCGGATCGCTAAATTGGTCTCTGTGCGCGGGGTCGTGTTCCGCAATTGCTGGATGGAAGGTAATGGGTCAAAGATCTATCCCGACTACTTTCTCTGTCAGGACAGCAGAATCCGGGGCGCGATTGGCACGACACTGTGGATCGAGGACACAATTGTCGATTTTCTGAACAAGCCGGGCGTCGTCCGGTTTGTGAATTCAATCGGAGCGTCGCGTTGGGGCGTCAGCCGTTTGGATTTCCGCCGTGGTGCAGATGGCGTCAAGTTGGGTCGAGGCGACGTCGGCGAAGCCGGGAAACCTTCACTGGGCGCCCAGAATCTGGCAGTTCAGGGCATGAAGGATTCCGGGTTCCTCGCTGAATTCGTTGAACCGGCGCAGGTTGTCCGCGACGTCGAGGCGACGCCTCTGGCAGTATGTTGGCCTCCCTGCGAGCTGCTGGCGGTAGACCAACTGGCGACGAACTTGTCTGTTGCGACTTCCGGGTCCATCGCCGCCGCTCCAACTGATGTGATCTCGCTGACCCGCCCGGGTAGCTCGCTACGCATCACCACCGGCGACGGCTACACTATCGCCTATTACACGATCCCGGACAAACTGGTTGCGGCTCTGCGGGGTAAAACCGTTACGCTGACTATTGCCGGCAGCTGGCTGGTCGCGAGCGGGGCGGCCTATATGGAGCCGTCTGCCTGGCAAGATGGCGCGCCAGTTGCGTCCTCGACGCCCACGTTCACCGCGACTACCGGCATTATTGCCTCCACGGGGACGACCTATCAGCTGCATTCGATCACGTTCGCGGTAGGTGCTGCGGCCGCGGCGCTGCATGTGGGCATCCGCTGCGGTCCCGGCGCTCCGAACGCGCAATTCCAGCTTGAGCGGCTGTCTCTGTTCCGGGGCCAGGCGCGGCCCGACGTGATCTGACATCTCGCAGCATCATTGATGTGGCCATTGCTTGCAGTTTCACCCAATCGCGAGCTGCAGGGCATCTCTGGAAAGTACCCTTTGTTGAGGATATCGGGTAGGCACGAAACATCTGGTCGTCTAAGGCACGAGGGGCGGGTGAGGAAACGTGAGGTTGCTTGAAAATGAAGAACTATCAGCCACACATCGATGGTTTGCGGGCTGTGGCGGTTGTACCGGTCGTGCTTTTTCACCTCGGTGTTGCAGTTTTCCCGGGTGGTTATGTCGGTGTTGATGTCTTCTTTGTAATCAGTGGATTTCTAATTACCGGACTTCTATTGGACGAATTCAGCACTGGTAGCTACTCCCTGATTGAGTTCTACAAGAGGCGGTTTCTGAGAATTATTCCTGCGCTGAGCGTGGTTTTAATTTCAGTTTATCTGCTGTCAAGTTTTATATTTTTTCGCCCTTGGCAGGCCGAGGTTGGTAAGGAAATTCAGTCCGCCGCCGGTTTTATGTCGAACATATATTTTTGGATGTCGGCCGGATACTTTGCATCCTCGTCTGAAAGCAAGCCATTGCTTCACACTTGGTCGTTATCGCTTGAGGAGCAGTTTTATATTCTTTATCCTCCACTGCTATACATTGCAGTGAAATTTTTTAAGTCTCATTCATTTCATATAATAGTTGCACTGACTGCGGTTTCTTTATTTGGTGCCATTGTTATGAGTGTCAAAATTCCTACTGCGGGATTTTACCTACTCCCGCCCCGCGCTTGGGAACTTGGTGCAGGGTCTCTTTTGGCAATATGGGTGCACAAGCGTGAAGGTAATCGGCAAAGTGTTATTCTCCCATTAGTAGGGATTGCTTTGGTTGCGGCTCCAGTGTTTTTGCTCACCGATGAATCAACCTTCCCGGGTTGGAATGCTGTATACCCTGTGCTGGGGGCGGTTATTCTTCTTGGGTGGGGAAACTCTGGCATAGTCGGCAGGGCGCTGGTCTCGCAGCCATTGGTGGCAATTGGCCGAATTAGTTACAGCTTGTATCTATGGCATTGGCCATTGATTGTGTTTTGGCGAACTGCGGTTGGCGGCAGCCTGAACAGCTACGAAATGTTGGCGGTAGCTGCGTTGAGTCTGATATTGGCGAAAATATCTACGCAGTATATAGAGCGTCCATTTCGGACTCGTTCAGCTCGAAAATCAGACGCCAAGAAGGTTGTGCTTGCCGCCGGAGGGGTTTTGGCGCTTATCGCGTCGATTGGATTTATCGAGATTAAGGGCTTGGTGTCGTGGCGAACCTATCCTGTTGATGTTTCCAATATGGCTTCGTTTCTTGACTATCAGGGTTCGGACGAATGGAGGGATCAATTCAGAGTTGGGACTTGTATGGTAAGTGAGGACGATGGTAGTTTTGGAACTTATGACAAGAATACTTGTGCTACCTTAGCTGCCGATCGTCACAACGTCTTGGTATTCGGCGACAGTCATGCCGCCCATCTTTGGCGCGCAATTTCAGAGTATAGCCCGAGCGCAAATGTCATGCAGGCCACCGCGTCGGGTTGCCGTCCGCTCAGGAATGCGGGCGGAGCAAGGCGTTGCATCGACCTGCGCAACTGGGTGATGAATGATCTCTTGTCGAATGGCGGGGTAGACGAGATTTTTCTCGCTGCCCGTTGGAATGAATCCGAACTCACTTATGTACTGCCAACAATTTTATATCTAAAGGGATTGGTGCCTGATGTGGTGCTTGTTGGCCCTATATTCGAGTATGATACTGATTTGCCAGAGCTGATTGCGCGTAATATGATTAATGGAAATTCAATAAACTTCGCTGACCGCCTTGTAAAAGACAGGCCGCTTTTGAATGAAAAAATGAGGGAAATTGCTTTGCGAGCCGGTGTTCGATATATAAATTTGCAAGAACAGGAATGTGGTGTCGGGGGATGTCGGTACATGGCACCTGATGGTGTCCCATTACAATTCGACTATGGCCACCTTACACTATCCGGCGCGAGAGCGGTCGTGAAGAATAGCTTGCTTCCGATCCAATAGATGAAGCCAGTGCCGCGGCTTTCACTAGGTTGTAGCCGCGAGCGTTAGCATTCTGCCCCCATCCCCTTCACCAGCCCCGCGAGCGGGGCCTCTGCGCATGGAGATGCAAGTGACCGAGACGACAAACGATGTGCTTGCGCTTGTGCGCTCTGGCTGGCCGCAGATCGGGGCTATCTTCGCCGTGATCTGGTGGGCACGGAAGATCGACCTCCGAGGGCAGGGCGCGCAGGATCGGCTGGATCGGCATGAGGCGCGCTTGCAGGCGATGGAGCGCAGCTTGCAGGATCAGGCTGTCACCCTGGCGACGATCAAGGAAGCGCTGTCCGGGATCAAGCTGACCCTCGACCGCATGTATGCCGAGATGCGCGAGAAGGGGTGAAGACGCTGGCTTTCAGGCTGTGGGTCTGAACTCGGCGTGCGACGAGCCGAGGGCACGCATTACTACGCTCGCCATGGACAGACTTATAATGACCTTGGCCCGCTCCATCGTGAGGGGAATGAGGCCTGCATGTACCAGGCTGTCAACATACGCGGCGGCGCTCCATGTCGACACAAGTGTTTGAACAGTGTCTGACATATCATCGTGGCAGAGCAGGCTCATCGCGAAAGCGCGTTGAGCAAGTGTCTCCAGATCGGCGCGCACTGACGGGCTGAGTGGCAGCGCAATAATCTCTGTCATCCTGCGTTTCCCGGTTTCCCAATCAACAGAACCTAGAAGGCTCCTCGCGCTTTTCCAGAGCGCGCAGCACTTTTTGCAACCGCCCCGCCTCTGCGGGGCTTTTTCACATGGAGACACCTATGCGCATCATCCCTGACGCCCGGCGCGTCGTCATTCTGTCCTATTCCTTCTGGGCGCAGGTCTTTGGCCTCGCCGCCCTGATCCTGCCCGAGATGACCTTCGCCCTGTGGGGGATCGAGACCGACCCCTATGTGCTGTGGTGGGTCGGCGTCGGGCTGCTGGTCTTCGGCATCCTCGGCCGGCTTGTCGTGCAGACGGGCCCGGCCATCGTCAATGCACTGCGCATCGCCGCCGTGACGGCGCTGATCCTGTGCCTGTCGATCCTTGCCGCCCGCGCGCAGGCGA
>JAATFR010000185.1 GCA_015655095.1 Hyphomicrobiales bacterium
CAGTCGAGTTACTCAATGACCATTTTAGACTCACGGCACGGCTTGTCAGGTCCGCTCTTCGCGAGAACGGCACGACGGAAAAGTTTTCATCAATGAAATCAAATGTTTAGGTTCCGGTTCGGGCGGTTTCGGCGCTGTTGCGCGCCACCAGATCCGCCAATCCGGCCTTAGATCAGTGCCCTTGGCGTCCCTGGGAGACGATGCGGCGGTTGCACTCGCCAAAGGCTGCCGATCGTTGCTTTCGGCATGGGCCAAGCAGCGAAACGAGATCGGCCAACTTGTTGAGATCGAGACCCAATCCGCAGCTGCGGAAATCCGCCCGAGGCTGCGGAATGCAAGATCCTCCAAACCGCCGCCATGTTCCATAACAAAGCTTATGCGACTCGCCTTTGTAGAACCCCGATAGAGATGTCGCAGGTCTCCCCGTTTCAGATGTCACTGTCTCCCACCGGCGTGTTTGGGGAGTTTGTGGCCGATGACGGTGATTTCGATGAGCCGTGTAGAGATCGATCGGATGCATGTTCTGAAGGATCTGATTTCGGAACGGATTACGGCGTCTGGAGCTGCGCAGTTAATGGGCGTCACGCCGCGCCAGGTCTTTCGCCTTGCCAAGGCGTTTCGCGAGGCTGGACCATCGGCTCTGGTGTCATGCAGGCGCGGTCGTCCGAGCAACCGCAGCTACCCCGCAGCGCTGAGAGTCCGTTTGAGAATGCTCACGGATGGACGATCCGCCGCAGCATGAGGCTTCCGAGCGCGATATGAATCATGGCCTCGGAGATATCGAGGCGCTGTTCGTAGTCTCGGACGAGGCGTTTCCAACGGGTCATCCAGCCGAAGGTGCGCTCAACCACCCATCGCCTTGGCAGCACCTTGAAGCCAGGTTCCTTGTCGGTGCGGCGGACGACCTCGATGACGAAGTCGCGATAGGCGGCGGCGTCCATGAGGCGGGTGCGATCATAGGCCCCGTCGGCGAACAAATGCTTGAGCCAGGGCCAGCGCTTGCTGATGGCCGCGACGATGTGCTGGGCGCCGGCGCTGTCGGAGATATCGGCGGTGGTGAGGTTGACCATCAGCAGCCTGCCATCGGTATCGACGGCGATATGGCGCTTGCGGCCGACTATCTTCTTGCCGGCGTCGAACCCGCGCTTTTTCGCCGCCGGCGCCTTGATCGACTGGCTGTCGACCACGGCTGCGGTCGGGCTCTGCTCCCGGCTCTCACGCTCGCGATCGAGCATCAGCGCGACGTCATGGATCGTCCTGAACAGCAGGCGGCGAACGAACCGCCGGAACCACCAGTAGACCGTCTGCCAGGGTGGAAAATCATTCGGCAGCATCCGCCAGCCGCCGCCAGTCCGGGCGAGATAGCGCAGCGCGTCGAGCACTTCGCGAAGGTCGGTCGTCGGTTTGCGACCGCGCTTGGGCACTGGCGGCAGAAACGGCGCGATGAAGCGCCATTCCTCATCCGTCAAATCCGTCGGGTAGCGCTTCGCACGCTGCTCAAATCCAGCCATCCGGCCACGGCTCGCTCGGGTCCACATCCCAAGCTTGAATCACGCCGCAGCCGCCGCCTCAACCCATTCTCAAACGGTCTCTAAGGACGTCCCTGGCTCGGATAGTTGTTGGCAGGATCAGGCCTGGGCCCGTCCCCTTGTTCACCTCCCCATGAGCGGCGCGAGCAAGCCTGATGCGATCACGATCACGATCGCCGCCCGAACAAACATTCCGCGTCCATTTTCTGAAACCAGCGCCCGCATACAGATACCCCCGACTCTTGCGCTCGGCATGTTGGGGGCACGGTTTTCACCGTGCAACTGCCGCCTGTGGATAGGCTCAGCGCAACAGCATGTTCCCACCTTATCGATGTCATAGCTGACTAGCCGGATTCGGGGCCGTGCTGGATCTTCGTTTTCTTGAGCACTTCTGCGGATGATCGGCTGTTCAAAAATTGTAAGCCACATGTGGCGTAGCCGTTCGCGTTGCTGCGCATTTCTCCTTCCGGAGCAGTTTATGGCTTGCCAGCCCTTCTCGGGCGGGAATCCTCATTCTGATCCCGCCCGCTATACGCATGACGTTATGGTGAGGTTTCCCAATTGGATCGGTTACAACATGTTTTGCGCTGCCATCGGCATTGCGCCGCGCCACCTGTCGTATCGCGCCATCGAGGAGTAACCACCTCGCGTTCACGGCCCCACAAGGGACGAGACCCTGAGCAGAGAGCCGGCGGTGGTTGTGTCGCGCAGCCGCCGGCTCTTTCCCAGGCGGTCTCAGCCCAAAAGGTCAGGAGTGCAGCTGGAGCGCTCTTTGCTGACCATTGGAAGTGCGCGCGACTGAGGGATTTGCTGAAGGAGCGTGCCGCCATGGAGGCCAACGCTACGATCGCGATGATCGTCACCGCGCTTAGAGCCGGATTGAAAAGGAGTTGAGC
>JAATFR010000358.1 GCA_015655095.1 Hyphomicrobiales bacterium
CGACAAGCTTCTTGGCCTGGCGGTCGTAGGCCGCCTTGTCCGCCCAGGTCGAGCGCGGGTCGAGGATCGAGCCGTCGACGCCCGCAACCGCCACGGGCACCTCGAAGCCGAAGTTCGGATCGGTGCGGAATTCCGCATTGTTGAGCGACCCGTCGAGCGCCGACGCCAGCAGAGCGCGCGTCGCCTTGATCGGCATGCGGCGGCCGGTGCCGTAGGCGCCGCCGGTCCAGCCGGTGTTGACCAGCCAGCAGTCGACCTTGTGCTCGGCGATCAGATCACGAAGCAGGTTGCCATATTCGGTGGGGTGGCGGGACATGAACGGGCCGCCGAAGCAGGTCGAGAAGGTGGCCTCAGGCTCGGTCACGCCCTTTTCCGTGCCGGCAACCTTGGCGGTGTAGCCCGACAGGAAGTGGTACATGGCCTGCGAGGGCGTCAGCCTGGCGATAGGCGGCAGCACGCCGAAAGCGTCAGCCGTCAGCATGATGATGTTTTTGGGGTGCGGAGCGCGGCCTGTGGCGCTGGCGTTCGGGATGAACGAAAGCGGATAGGCGCCACGGCTGTTTTCCGCAAGCGCCGCGCTGTCGAGATCGAGAACGCGGGTGACGGGGTCCATCACCACGTTTTCGAGCACCGTGCCGAAACGCCTGGTGGTGGCATAGATTTCAGGCTCTGCTTCCGGCGAAAGCTTGATCATCTTGGCATAGCAGCCGCCTTCGAAGTTGAAGACGCCGCTTTCCGACCAGCCGTGCTCGTCGTCGCCGATCAGCGTGCGGGTGGAAACCGCTGAAAGCGTGGTCTTGCCGGTGCCGGACAGGCCGAAGAAGATGGCCGTGTCGCCCTTGTCGCCCACGTTGGCCGAGCAGTGCATCGGCATCACGCGCTTGGCCGGCAGGTCATAGTTCAGCATCGAGAAGACGGACTTCTTCGTTTCGCCGGCATAGGAGGTGCCTGCGATCAGAACGACCCGCTTGGAAAAATTGCAGGCGATGATCGTTTCCGTACGTGCGCCATGGCGCGCCGGATCAGCGCTGAAGCTTGGCAGATTGATGATCGTGAACTTCGGCTGGAAATCAGCGAGTTCTTCGGGCTTCGGCTCGATCAGCAGGTTCTGGATGAAGAGCGAATGCCAGGCAAGCTCCGTGTAAACGCGGGTCGGAAGGCGATGAACCGGATCGGCGCCGCCGAACAGGTCCTGAACGAAGAGTTCGCGGCCTTCGGCGAACTTGAGCATGTCGGCATGGAGCGCATCGAACTGCTCGGGCGTCATGGACTTGTTGCCATCCCACCACACGGTGTTCTCGGTCGAGGCGTCGCGGACAATGAACTTGTCCTTGGCGGAGCGGCCGGTGTGAACACCGGTCTTGACCACGAACGGTCCGTCCGCCGCGACATTGCCCTCGCCCCGAAGGATCGATTCTTCGTAGAGCGCGGCTGGGCGGTAGTTCCAGTGCGCAGCGGCAAGATTTTTGAATCCGCTTTCTTCTACGCCATGCTTGCTGATGTAGGGCCCGGTCTGTTTCACACTTCTTCTCCTATGTGTCCAAGCTGTTCCCCTCCCCGGCCTGCCGTGAACCGATACCGGTTTCCGGAAATGCCTTTCGGGAGGGCTAAGCCCTCATCTAATTTCTAGGTCCGGCACCCTGATCGAGTCCAGTCCATGCCAAAATCTGTCTGGTTGCCCCTGACAACCTCATCGCTCGACGCCCCGCGCGGACCGGTTTCCCGGATTTACTTATCTGCGGGCGGGCGATTTGCGGGGTGGCCCGAGGGCCACCCGCGTATCGTCACTTCGCGTACCTCTTGAAAACCTCATTCTGAGGTGAAAATCCACAATAATTTGAGCGTCGAATTGGCGCAATGACTCTCATTCGCGTGAAAATAGGGTTTTCTCCAGATTCGGATGGCGTTTCGGATGGCATTGTTGCGATATGGTGGCCAGCTCCCCGCCTCCCGTTCATGGACAGGGCGGCGGCGTTGGGCCCGTCTGAAGGGGTGCGGTATTGCCACAATTTGGGCTAAAACCAGCCCTAGAGCTGGACCTGACCTTAATGACAGGAGGCTAGTGGTTCCTGATGACGGCCGGAAAGGATAAGGCGCTTATGCCGACAATCGCCCTCGTGGATGATGACCGCAACATTCTGACATCGGTCTCGATTGCGCTCGAAGCCGAGGGTTATCACGTCCAGACCTATAATGACGGTGCGGCGGCGCTGGCGGGCCTCTCGGCCAATCCGCCTGATATGGCCGTGTTCGACATCAAGATGCCACGGATGGACGGGATCGAACTGCTGCGACGTCTGCGCCAGAAGTCGGAACTGCCGGTCATTTTCCTCACCTCCAAGGATGATGAGATCGACGAGCTGTTCGGGCTCAAGATGGGTGCCGACGATTATATCCGCAAACCCTTCTCCCAGCGCCTGCTGGTCGAGCGGGTGAAGGCGGTGCTGCGCCGCTCGCAGCCGAAGGTTGAGGGAGCGCCCGTGGAACCTAGTGTCGGCGCGGTCGAGCGGGGCAAGCTCCGGCTCGATCCCGAACGCCATTCCTGCACGTGGGATGAAAAGAACGTCGTGCTCACAGTGACGGAATTTCTCATTCTGCAGGCGCTGGCCCAGCGGCCGGGCTATGTCAAAAGCCGGGATTCGCTCATGGATGCCGCTTATGACGATCAGGTCTATGTGGATGACCGGACCATCGACAGCCACATCAAGCGCCTGCGCAAGAAGTTCAAGGAAGTGGATACGGACTTCGACATGATCGAAACGCTTTATGGTGTCGGCTATCGCTACAAGGAGGCCTGAGGGGCTCAGCGTGGCGGAACCGGCCAGGGACAAGATGGATCAAACGGTTGTCGGGTCATTCCGTAAAGCCGTGTTCTGGCGTCTGCGCCGGGGATTTCACGCCTTTCTCCTGCTCCTTGCGCAAGGCCACTTCTACAGCCTGACCGGGCGGATCATCGCCTTCAATCTGGTCGGGCTGATCGCTCTCGTCAGCGGCGTGCTCTATCTCAACCAGTTTCGCGAAGGCCTGATCGACGCCCGCCGCCAGAGCCTGCTGACCCAGGCAGAGATCATTGCTGGGGCCATTGCCCAGTCGGCGACCGATGTCATGCCGCCCGGCGTGATCGACCCGCTGGAGCGGCGCGATATAGGCCGCAAGAGCCGGAAAAAGCTTCCGAGCCCAACTCCCCCGACAGACGAGATCCTGCCGATCATCCC
>JAATFR010000327.1 GCA_015655095.1 Hyphomicrobiales bacterium
AGAACACGCCCAGTTCGCCGATAGTGTCGGCGATATAAACGTTGGTCTTGTCGCCCGGCAGATGGTTGCGCGAGCGCTGGTTGGCCTGAAGCCCTCGGGCTTCCATCGCGGCGGCTATGTCCGCGCCCCTGTCGGGGTGGCGGGGCACGATGATGGTCAGCAGCTCCGGCAGGTCCGGGGCCATGGCGATATGGGCTTCGGCGATGATCTCTTCCTCGCCCGGATGGGTGCTGGCTGCAAGCCAGACGGGACGGTCCAGCACGAGAGTGTGCAGGCTCGCCAGCGCCGAGGCCTTGGCAGGGAGCGCGGGAGCGTCATTTTTAAGGTTGCCGACGCTGACGGCGTGGCGCGCGCCAAGGGACTGCAGCCGCCCCGTCGTTTCCTGATCCTGCGCCAGAACAAGTGAAAATGAGTTCAGAATAACGGAGGCGATTTTGGGATATTTCCCCCAGCCCTCGAAGCTTTTCGGGCTCATACGTGCATTGACCAGCGCCATGGGGATGCCGCGGTCG
The DNA here is from genome assembly GCA_015655095.1 of Hyphomicrobiales bacterium. GTDB lineage: Bacteria > Pseudomonadota > Alphaproteobacteria > Parvibaculales > Parvibaculaceae > JAATFR01. The sequence continues at coordinate 513 of JAATFR010000327.1, forward strand.
CGGGTGGCGAGGATCAGGTTCGGCCAGAATTCGGATTCAACCCAGACGGCAAGGTCGGGCTGCCAGTGATCGAGAAAGCGGGCGCAGAAATCGGGATGGTCGAGCGGCAGAAACTGGTGGAAGGCGCCCTTGGGCAGGCGTTCGGCCAGCAGTTTCGCGGAGGTCACCGTGCCGGTTGTCACCAGCACATGAAGGGCTGGATCCTGCGCGATCAGTCGGGCGATCAGGGGCAGTACGGAAACGGCCTCGCCGATGCTGGCGGCATGAAACCAGACGAGTGGCCCGTGCGGCCGGGGCAGGCCGGCGATGCCACGTCGCTCGCCGATCCGCGCTCCGTCTTCCTTGCCTTTGGCCAGCCGCTTTTTCAGCAGATAGCCAAGCGCAGGGCGCGCCAGCCGGGTCGCCATCCGGTAGCCGAACAGGCCGAACCGCGCGCCCAGCGGCGGGGTTTCTTTTGCCGGAAGATCGGATACGCGGTCGGACAGGGGGTCTGGCACTCGCAAAGCCTCGTCTAGCTATCGGATAAACAAATGAATGATCGGGTCAGGGCGTCTCGACCGTCAAACCGGATGTCCGACCAGCCTGTCGGCTTCATCGGTCACGCGGTTAAGCTCATCCTCGACTGCCTTGCGGCAGGCCTCGAAGCCCTTTTCGTCGATGTCGCGCGGCACATAAATCGGCTGGCCGACAATGAAGATGCCGCGTGAAAAGGGCAGGTTGATGGTGAAGCGGTCCCAGTTTTTGAACTGGATTCGCCGGCTGGTCGCACCAGCCACCGGCACAATGGGGCGGCCCGAGAGCCGCGCCAGCATCACGATGCCGTCGCCTGCCTGCCGTCCGGGTCCGGGCGGCATGTCCGCTGTCATGCCGATGGAGATATCCTCGTTCAGTGCCCGCACCATGCCGCGCAGCGCCACCGCGCCGCCCTTGCCCTGGCGTTTGTGCGGGCGTTCCTCGCCCTTGGGCACGCCCGAACCCCGGATCAGGCCGACGCCCAGATTGCGCATGATGTTGGCGACGATTTCGCCGTCGCCGTGGCGCGAAACCAGAATGCGCATTTCCCGCCAGTTGTGCCAGAAGGTCGGCAGCAGCAGGTTTTGCCCATGCCATGTCGCCGCGATGCAGCTTTCATGGTTTGTCCAGAAGCGGGCCAGAATATCGATGTGCTCCAGCTCGAAGCGCGAAGTCTGGCGCACGAATTTCAGATAGGTGGCGACCGTGAAGCCGATGACCTGCTGCACGGTGGCATTGCCGAGAATTTTTTTGCCCAACGCCATGCCGCCCTATTCTCCTGCGCCGAGCTTTTCAGCGTCCGCCAGTATCGGGGTGTCCGGCAGCGGCTCGTTTTTGCCGAACTGCGAATTATAGAGTTCCGCATAGAGCCCGCCCATCGCGACCAACTCGTCATGGCGGCCTTCTTCCAGCACGGTGCCGGCATCGATTACATAGATGCGGTCGGCGTGCATGATGGTGGAGAGCCGGTGCGCGATGACGAGCGTGGTGCGCCCCTTCATCAGTGTGGAGAGCGCCTCCTGCACCTGAAGTTCGGACGCTGTGTCGAGCGCCGAGGTCGCCTCGTCGAGCAGCAGGATAGGCGCGTCCTTCAGCATGGCGCGCGAGATGGCAATGCGCTGGCGCTGGCCGCCCGAGAGCTTCATGCCCGCTTCGCCGACCCGCGTGTCATAGGCTTTGGGCAGGGCCATGATGAAGTCGTGGGCGGCCGCGTTGCGGGCCGCCTCCTCGATTTCGCTCTGGCTCGCGTCAGGCCTGCCATAGGCGATGTTGGCGCGCACTGTGTCGTCGAACAGGAAAGGTTCCTGTGTGACCAGCGCGCTCGCCTCGCGCAGCGACG
>JAATFR010000115.1 GCA_015655095.1 Hyphomicrobiales bacterium
CCTCAAGAACAGGGCCCGCCTGTTCATCGACAATTTCCCCGGCACCGTCATGTATGCGGTCAAATGCAATCCGCATGAGATTGTGCTGAAAGCCTTTCATGAGGCGGGCGTCCGGGATTTCGACACGGCCTCGTTGACCGAGATCGCCAAGGTCAGCGAACTCTTCGATGATGCGCACTGCTACTTCAACCATCCGGTCAAGGGACGCGGCGTTCTCGATTCAGCCAACCGCGTCTATGGCATCAAGGATTATGTCGTCGATCACATCAGCGAACTCGACAAGCTGAACGCGGTTGTCGGCACCGACATCATCGTGGAGGTGCGCATCAGCACGCCCAAGGGTAGCGCCATCTATGATCTTTCCTCCAAGTTCGGCGCGAACGAGGAGGATGCGGTGATGTTGCTCAGGGAGGCGAACCGGCGCGGCTGCAAAACGGCAATTGCGTTTCATGTCGGCAGCCAGTGCATCGACCCGGACGCCTATCGCGTCGCTATGGAGCTTGCCGCGAAAGTGGCGGCGAAGGCGCAGGTGCCGCTTGAATATCTCGATGTCGGCGGCGGGTTTCCGGGGCATTATAAAAAGGACATTCCGCCACTCTCCGCCTATTTCGACGTGATCGCCAAAACCAATGACCGCCTTGCGCTCGGCATCAAGCTGTTTTGCGAACCGGGACGCGCGCTTGTTGCCGATGGTTGCTCGATCCTGACGCAGGTGCATCTGCGTAAGGAAAAGGACCTTTATCTCAACGATGGCATCTATGGCTGCCTGTCGGAAGTGCGCGACGGCTATCTCGATCCGCCGGTAAGGGCCATCGGGCGAAAGCGCACGCTTGAGGGAGAGCTGGTGCCATTTCATATTTTCGGCCCGACCTGCGACTCGATTGATCACCTTCAGATCCCCTTTCATCTGCCCACGGACATTGACGAAACGGACTGGGTCGAGGTCGGTCTGGTCGGCGCCTATTCGCTAGCGCTGCAATCGGGCTTCAACGGCTTTTATACCGACGCAGTGGTCAAGGTGGATGGGGTCAATCAGGTTTCGGCATAGCAAAACCCGCTCTGAACCTTTCGATTCAGAGCGGGCTGCCTCGCTGGTCATGCGATGAAACCGAAGGGGGCACATCCGTTTTCCGCATGGCTGGAAGTCTATTTTGCAGACGGCTGGTCCGGTACCGGTGGCATGTCATGATGCTTGCCACCCATTCGGTCACTTTTGAAAAGTTCGGCCTTGTTGATGGAGCCGTCCTTGTTCTTGTCCAGCCGGTCAAACATCTTGTCGGCCTGGGCCACGAAATCCGCCTGAGTCACATAGCCCTTGTTGCCCGTGTCCATCCGCTCGAAGGTATGTTCGGCGAACCAGCCGCCTCGTCCTTCAGCGCGCTTGTCGAGCTGGGCTTCGGTGAGATAGCCCTTTTTGGCCGTATCGATCCTGTCGAAACGCTTGTCGGCGGCCTCTTTGGCTCTGGCGATGGCAAAGGCTTCATATTCTTCCTTCGTCACCTTGCCGTCTTTATTGGCGTCCAGCTTTATGAATATTTCATTGGCGCGAGCCTCGCCTTTGGCCTCCATTGCCTTGGCGATATCAGCTTTTGTCACCTTGCCGCTGCCGGACGTGTCGAGCGCCTTGAAGCGTGCGATGGCGTCCTGTTCCAGTTCCGCCCTGGTGATGGTGCCGTCATGATTGGTGTCAGCCTGTCCAAACGGGGCGCGGTTGCTGTTTTCGGCCGCGCCGGCAGCCATGGGCAGGAAAGCGGACAAGGCCAGAACAGCGACGCCATATAGAGCGTCTTGCGTGATTTTCATGGGTATGTCTCCGCTATTGTTCGAACGATGCCCCGGCGATCATGTGTGCCGCCACAGGCCGTTCTTGCCAATAAAACGGCAGGACCCGGAAAATCCGTCGGATTATTTTATAAAGAAAAACAGCCGGTCGCTGACCGGCTGTTCGGGGCTTTTTGCTCCCGCGATGGAATCAATGGTGAGAAAGCAGTTTCGCGGCTTCGAGTGCAAAGTAGGTGAGGATGCCATCCGCGCCTGCGCGCTTGAAGCAGGTCAGGGATTCCAGGATGGTTTTTTCCCGCGCCAGCCAGCCGTTTTCAAAAGCGCCCGCCAGCATCGAATATTCGCCTGAGACCTGATAGGCGAAAGTCGGCATGCCGAAACCTGTCTTTACCCGATGCACGATATCGAGATAGGGCATGCCCGGTTTTACCATGACCATGTCCGCGCCTTCGGCAATGTCGAGCGCCACTTCGCGCATCGCTTCATCGCCGTTCGCCGGGTCCATCTGGTAGGTCCGCTTGTCGCCCTTGAGCGCGGCGGTGGAACCGATGGCATCGCGGAACGGGCCATAGAAGGCGGAGGCGTATTTCGCGGCATAGGCCATGATCTGAGTATTGGTGTGGCCCGCGATTTCAAGCGCCTCGCGGATCGAGCCGATGCGCCCGTCCATCATGTCCGACGGGGCGATGATGTCGCATCCGGCCTGTACCTGCACCAGCGCCTGACGGATCAGCACCTCGACGGTTTCATCGTTCAGGATGACGTCATTGTCCGTATCCAGAAGACCATCATGCCCATGGCTGGTGAAGGGGTCGAGCGCGACGTCGCACAGGATGCCGAGGTTCGGCACGGCCTTCTTGATGGCGCGCGCCGCCGAGCAGATGACATTCTGCGGATCGGTGGCGATCGATCCTTCCGGATCGCGCCGTTCGATGGGGGTATAGGGGAAAAGGGCAATGACCGGGATGCCGAGTTCAGCCGCTTCCCCAGCTGCCGCCACCGCTTCGTCCACGCTCAGCCGGTCCACACCGGGCATGGAGGCGATGGGCTCGCGCCGGGTGCTTCCCTCGATGACGAACAGCGGCCAGATGAGGTCATTGGCGCTGAGGGCGTTTTCTGCGATCAGCCGGCGCGACCAGTCCGCGCGGCGGTTGCGGCGCATCCGGATCTGGGGAAATTCAGCAGCGGGAAAGGTGCGGTCAGCCATGGGGTTTCTCCTTGTGCGGGGACTTTTAGACCCCTCAACCGGCAGGCGCAACCTGACGCTACGTCACAGCTTTGCGGCGGGCGGCTGAATATTCAGCGATGCGTTGACACCATGGGAAAGGCTCGGCTAGACCGCAAGGGGACACAAGGGAGAGAGCCATGCAATTCGAGCCG
>JAATFR010000319.1 GCA_015655095.1 Hyphomicrobiales bacterium
CGACGACGACCGGGACGGGGCCGATTGCGCTTGCTGGCGCCTCGCCGGGGTTCAGGCGCTTTCGCAGCGTGGCCGGAAACGGACAGACGGTGCATTACACCATCGAGCAGGTGTTTCAAGACGAGTCCGGCGCTGTGATCGGCGCGGACTGGGAAAGCGGCGTCGGCACGCTTGTTTATGGCGCAGCCGATACGCTCAACCGAACGGCGCCGGCGGAAAGCTCGAATGGAAATTCCGCCGTCGATTTTCTGAGCGGCATTAAAGATGTGTACGTAACGCCGGTTGCCAAGGCGCTGCCGGTGCTGAATTCCGGCCCCGCCGTAGGCGATGGGGGGAAATTCCTTCGACTTAAGGCCGATCTCTCGTCTTACGAACTTGTCGCCAACATTGTCTATCTGGCTGCCGCGATAGTCGGCGGGGATGCGGGCAAGGCGGTTGTCGTCAATGGCGCGGGCACCGGGTTTTCTCTACTCGCAAAGCCGGATGCTTTTCCAGCTGGAACACGGCTCATTTTCCCGCAAGCGACTGCACCGACTGGGTGGGTGCAGGACACGAGCGTTAATGACAGGGTAATCTCCATCACCAGTGGAGCGGGTGGCTCCGTGGCTGGCTCCTGGGTAATCAGCGGGCTGGTGGTTGGCGGGCGCACTCTGACGGAGGCCAACCTTGCTCTGCATGACCATCCCTATATCGGCGGTAATGTGAACGGCGGGGTGGGTCTTGGCGATGACGCCAAAACCAGCACACAGCAATCGACGGGCGGAGTCGGTTCGAACTCGCCTCACGATCACCCCATCACTCATAGCGGCGGTTGGCGTCACGCCTACTACGCCTCCATCATAGCAACGAAGGTTTAATTATTATGAGCAGTCTTTCGGGAATGGCCGCCACGATCGTTTTTGCAGACGGTGTGGTGCGGCTCGACGGGTATCTTGAGCGCGATGCTCCCGAGATAAAAAATTCCCCGATGGCGGCACAGATGCATGCGGTGCAATTCGACGGCGCTACAGGTCATATCGAGTGGGTGCTCAGCGCGCTCCCGAACGCGCCAATCCAGAACCTTGATTTTGTTGCTGACCTCTTGCAGCCGATCCTTGAGCGAAAGCAGGCGGCAGAGGATGCGGCCCTGCAGGCTGCCGAAGTCCCGTCTGACGGAGGGGAGGGGGGCGCATGAGCAAGAAGGATCGGGGCCCGATATGCGCTATCGCCGGGCGTGCATGCCCGCGAACAAGCGATCCGCAAGCCGCGGTTCATTGCCCGGCCTGGTGGGAGCTGGCGGGCGAGGATGCGACATCGGGCCAGCCCAGCGTGAAGAAAGGCTGCGCATTCACCTTCCTGCCGCTTCTGCTTCTCGAAACCATGGGCGCGTCCCGAAGCGCGGCGGCGGCGGTTGAATCCACCAGAAACGAAATCGTTCGGGGGTTTGGGCATGTGGGTGAAGTCTTCGCCGATACGCTGGCGGCGGCGAAGGCGCGGCCCGAAGTGAAGGCGATCAGCGGCTGACAATCCGCTATTTTCGGTTATGTGGCCGCCTCCGGGCGGCTTTTTTATGCTGAGGGCCTCATGGCAAACACCACGATCGATGCGCTTGATTCCATAGCCGAACTTAGTGGCAGCGAAGAACTTATGGCCGACAAGGGGGAGCAGTCCGTTAAAATCACGGCCAGCCAGATCGCTGGCCTGAATGCGGAAGTTATTGGCGCAACAAGGGCCGATGTTGATCTTTACAAGCGCAAAAACGTAAGGGTGACATATGGTGCTTTTCGGCGCGGTGGTTTCGCTGATCCCTTTACGGTTTATACGCCGAAAGACGGCAAGAAAGTCGCGTGGATAGACCGAACCGGGCGAATGTATCTCCCTGGCGGCATCGCCATACCAAAGATCAACAAGCCGCGCCGCAGCGGATATTCCAATGGCATCGTCGGCTCAATCCTCCGCACGCCCGGCGGCAAGGCAATCTATTCGTATGATGAATATGGCAGGGCTATTCTCGCTCTCGCTCCGATAGTTATGGATGAAATTGCGGCACATGTTGGCGCGTCGGGCTATGTCGCTCCCGCCGCATTCAGTACCGCCGGGTATTTCCATACTGTGCGTGACTTCCAGAGCTTTCAGACCGCCGTGACGCAGGATGAATATGGCTTCGTCTACGAGGTCAAGCGAATGACCGCGAATGAGGCAAGTCTCGCGCTTATCACGAATCCGGCTCCGCTAAAGATGGGCTGGAGCTTTGGGCAGTCAACGGCGGGAGATGGCGGGGAGACCGGTGTCATCTACAGCGCCACCCCATTCCCCAACACAGTGGTTACCGGTGCGAAATCGGACGGCGGCATTCTGGAGGAGGCTTACGGCAGTTCACCTTTTGATGTGAGCAGCATCGTGGATTTCGCTGCAGCGCATAATCGCTCCGGCATACCCGGCGATGGCGGAACGACAGGCCAGATGCCCTGCATAGTCGGGGCGCTGGCCATCGAGCACCACGAGAGGGTGGTCAAGAAGGTGGCGACTGGAGGCCGGGCTTGTTTCGCGAGTTGGTACGGTGACCAGCCCCTCAACACCTTCCTGCCCGGCACCGACTCTTACAATAATCTCCTGAACGTCACGGCCCGGTTTAAAGAGATCTCGGCGGACAACTACGGTCGCGGCCTTGAGGTCGAATATATCGATTTCTGTCAGGGCGAGAATACGCAGACCTCGGGCACCTGGGCAGGACTTTTCCCGACGCTCTACCCGCAAATCATTGAAGACGTGCAGGCTGTAACGGGTCAGGCGGAGCCTCCCATCTTCATCTTCCAACAGATCGCGACGGCAGATAATTCGCACGCTCCCAACGGCAACGAAACGGCGCAACTTAACATCGCGAAATCCTACGAAGGCAGCGACAGCATCTGCTTGATGGGGCCTCGGTATCAGTACCCGCTTGGCGATGACGACACGATCCACCCGTCTCCGCTGGGCAAGCTCATGGAGGCCGATACACTGGCCTACGTCCGCGACCAGATGCTGTCAGAAGGCTCCTTCTCGCCGCTATGGCATACTGGAGCGACCCTTGTCGGCAGCGATATTATCATTACCCTGAACAAAAGCGGGTTGTTAATCGACAGCGACTGGGTCCTCTCTGTCCCCAACTTCGGGTTCGTTTACTCGGATTCGATGGGCTCGGCGACTATAACGGACATTGACGTGAGTGTGCCTGGACAGATCACCGTGCATCTGAGCGCAGCGCCGACTGGATCAAGCAAAAAGATCGAGTACGCCATGATTACGGCGGATGACACGCCAGACCACTGGTCAAACGGGCGCGGGCTCATCTATTCGCCGACCGACTTTCCGAGCTTCTATCACGGCCTCGGCTTTGCTGTACCAGAAACCGCCCGTAACTATTTGTGCAGATTCTCTGTCAACCTATAATTCAGGAAAATCTCATGCCAGATATTATTGCACTAGGTGTCGTCGATAGCGACTACACATATTCGGCGCTCCCTGCCGTGGAGCGAATTGTTGCGCTACCTTCATATAGAGGTTGGCTACAGGCCGATTATGAGCGCGCTACAATAATCAACGGTAAGTTTTCTGCCTTCAACTCGATCGGTGGGGGCATGGCCTTCAATAATGTAATAGCGAGCCCAAAATATCCGAAGGTTATTGAAGACGCGCTGCTTGATCCTGCCGGTGGTCAAAATTACCAGGCGGCGAAGTTTTACAACGACGATCAAGACACGACGACAAAATACAATAGAGTGCAGGCTAGCACTGCCGCAATTGATTGGGGGCAGGATTGGACGCTTGTCTTTATCTACAAAGTAGATACCACGCTGCCGACGGCCATAAATAACTTAATGGCAATGGGCTCTGGCGCAACAAAAATAGCCGCTGCGCAGAGCGCAAACGCAGACACGATGGCCTTCCTCTACAATACATCTGGCATCATAAATATGCCGTCCACGCATGATACGTGGCACGTCATGACGCTTGGCTTCAAGCTCAACGCGGCCACGCCTGCGTCTAGCAGGATGAGCGCGAGAATCGACGGCGCGCGTATGGGGGATGTCACTATCAGCCCCATAAACAGCGCGGCGATTATTAATATTGGCACGAGCGGGACCGGCACACCTTTTTCCGGACTTCTTTCAGATGTCATCGCGCTGCAAAGCTACACTTTTGAGGATCCAGATACCTTCGACGCCCTGGAGCAATTTCCCATGGCAGCATACGGTTTTCAACTTTAGCTGCACTCTCACACATCTTTCCGACATGCCGCCTCCGGGCGGCTTTTTTATTGGTGTACACATGATTGTGACAGCGGATCAGCTTCGGGCGATTGTGCCCGACGCAGGGGGGAGGGCTGGCCTTTATGCGGCTCCTCTCTCTGCGGCGATGGCGCGCTTCGCCATAACAACGCCACAACGGGCAGCCGCCTTTCTGGCGCAGGTCGGGCATGAAAGCGGCCAGCTCCGCTATGCCAAGGAAATTTGGGGGCCGACTCCTGCACAGGCCCGCTATGAGGGGCGCGCCGATCTGGGCAATACGCAGTCCGGCGACGGCAAGCGCTTCATGGGCCGTGGCCTGATCCAGATCACGGGGCGCGCCAATTACATCTCCTGCGGCGCGGGCCTTGGGCTTGATCTCGTGAGCCACCCGGAGCTTCTGGAACAGCCGGAGGGCGCGTGTCTCTCTGCCGGGTGGTTCTGGTCCACGCGCCACCTGAATGATCTGGCAGACGCTGGCATGTTCACCGCCATCACCCGCCGCATCAACGGCGGTGAAAACGGGCTTGTCGACCGGCAGATGCTGTGGGCGCGGGCAAAATCCATTCTGGGGGTTCCATCATGAAAATCAGCGATCACCTGATCGATGACGCGCGCTCGGCTTGGCGCTTCGTTTCGGTGCAAAGCATGGGCGTATCCATGGCAATTATTGGTGCGTGGGCTGCCATGCCGGATGAATGGAGATCCGTTCTGTCGCCGGGGGAGACCAAGGCACTGCTGATCGTGGTGTTGGGGCTCGGAATAGTGGGGCGGATGATCAAGCAGCCAGCCAAGGGAGGCGAGCATGTCGATACTCAGTAAGGCTTGGCCCTATATCGCGGCAGCCGCCATTGTGGTTGCTCTCCTTTGGGGTGCATACCACAAGGGCTATCAGGCTGCGCACGATGCCGATCTGGCGGCATCGCAGGCGGCCATTCTCGCCGCTGTCGCCAAGGCTCAGGCACAACAGGCGGCGGCGGACGCCATCACCCAGGACGTGGCCGTCAAGGCCGCCGAGGCGCAGGTCAAAATCGTCACCGTCACGCAAAACCTCATCGAAAAGGTACCGGTCTATGTCACCAAAAAATCTGATGATCGCTGCACTATCCCTCGCGGTTTTGTCCGGATGCACGACGCCGCCGCCAGCGGTATCGATCTATCCGGGATTTCCCTCGCCGCCGGCGAATCTGATGATGACCCCTCCGGCACTGCGCTCTCTGCCGTCGCCGCAACCGTCGCCAGCAACTACGGCCTCGCCCTCGGCACCCGCCAGCAGCTGATCGATCTACAGGGCTGGGTCAGGTCGCAACAGGCGCTGGCGGCCAAGCAGGCGGCAGTGTCGAAATGACTATTGAGGTCTAGGCGACTGCCTTCGCGACCATGTCAGGGTGCAGGGCGATCACACGGACGTAGGCAACAGCAAAGTCGGGCGCTGTCGCTCTGGCCTGTTCCCAATCCCGCAAAGTACCGACCGGCACCCTGAAGCGCGTGGCGAATTCGGCCTGAGACAGGCCGAGATTGGTACGGGTCTCGCGGATCAACCGCGCACGCTGCCCTCGATCCATGGCCTGGAACGTGACACCGAAGTCTTCCGGGTCCGCTGGATCAGCAGGAAGAATAATACGCTCTTTCTTCACCTTGATTGCTCCTTCTCACAGAAATGAAACGGGGCAGGTCGCCCCGCCAGACGAACACGCCAGTAAACAGCTTCTCGCCAACAAGACCGACCACTTTGAACCTTTCCTCCCCATCCATGGGACGGATGGAGGGGATGATCAGGTGGTTGTGGTCCTCAAAAAGGCGGCCACCAAAAGCCAGAGACAGATTGTGTTTCTGCTGGTTGGCTGCGTCTTTCGCGGGATCAAACCTGTTTTCCATGAGAAAAATATACGGGAAACCCGTAGACAACGCAAGGCAAAAATACGGAAATCCAGTATATTTCTTTGCGCCACTGGTGAGTTAATTCGTACAACAAAACGTGCAACATGCTCTTGTTGAAAAACAACAACTACTTGAAAAACAACATGTTTGGTTGTGAGTTGTATTTCTGTGGCGGACATCCCCTCCGCCACTTTGTTTTACTTAAGTAATTGATATTTCTGTGTAATTTCTATTTGCCTTGATCTTTTGCCGACTTTTGTGCAACGTTTTGGGTAACAAAACGTGCAACATGGAAGGGCGGCGGGTGGCACCTCAGTACCTGACGAAGCGGGATGGCTACTGGCATTATGTCCGGCGGGTGCCGGAGCCCTACATGCATCTCGACAAGCGCGGCATAGTAAAGCAGTCAACCCGCGTCAAGGTAATCGACGATCCGCGCGGCAGGCGCGCCGCGCGCGTGGGGGCCGAGATTAACGCGCTGAACGAGGCCTTCTGGCTCGGTCTGGCGCATGGCCGGGAGGCGGAGGCCCGCGCCTCCTATCTGGCGGCCCGCAAGCGCGCCCGGATGGCCGGATTTGATTATGTGCCGGCGTCCGACATCGCTTCCGGTCCCGTGGAGGAAATCCTGCGCCGGATGGAAACCATCATGCGCAGTGCTTCACCTGGTCGCGAGGGGCAAGATGTTGCGGCCCTGCTTGGCGGGGTCAAGCCTCCCGTCCTCATGCTTTCCTCGATCTTCACTGAATATGAGTCGAATGAGCGGGCCGGCATGGCCGATCTCTCACCCGGCCAGAGGCGTAAGTGGGGAGCCCCGAAAAAGCGGGCGCTCGCCAGCCTCATTGCGCTCATCGGCGACAAGCCGGTGACACAGATCACGCGCAATGACGCACTGGATTTCCGGAGCTGGTGGCAGGATCAGGTGATCGACGAGAACTTGTCGCCCGGCACGGCGAACAAGGACTTCGGCCACATATCAACCATGCTGGCCGCTATCGATCGCCATTACCGGCTCGGGCTGGAGCCTGTTTTTTCAGATATGCGGCTGGCTGGAGAAAAGAAGGGCCAGAGGTCAGCCTTCGAGCCTGCTTTCGTGGAGCAGACGCTTTTGCGTCCCGGTGCCCTTGGGGATCTGAACGCGGAGGCGCGCGACGTGCTCTATCTTATCGCGGAGACAGGGCTTCGGCTTTCAGAGGCGGTGAATCTGACCGGCGGCACGATCTATCTTGATTCTCCGGTGCCCTATGTCAGCGTCCGGCCAGACGGGCGGCGGATGAAGACGGAGCATTCAGCCCGCGATATCCCCCTCGTCGGCGTGGCGCTGGAGGCGGCGAAGCGGAACCCGGAAGGGTTCCCCCGCTATGCGGACAATGCGGCCAGCCTCTCGGCTATCGTCAACAAGGTACTGGGAGCCCACAAGCTGCGCCCCACGCCCGGACACAGCCTCTATTCGCTGCGTCACACCTTCGAGGACCGGCTGACGGCTGTGGAAGCGCCGGACAAGCTGATCGCAATGCTTATGGGCCACAGATTCGCCCGCCCCAAATATGGCGTTGGCCCCTCGCTGGAACAGAAACAAAAATGGCTGCTGAGGATCGTGTTCAACCCGCCGACAGGGTGATCTCCCGTGTGCCCGGGCTTGTGTGGGCGTGGAGGATTCGCCTTGCCCGGCTGACCGGGTCTTCTTTTGCGCGGATGATTTCAAGCTCTTTTTCAAGCCTCTCCATGATCGGCGCATAGGCGACTCCATATTTTTCGACGACATAGGCCGAGAAGATGAGCGCTGTCCGCACCCGCTCCTCGGTTATGCCTTCGCTGGATGGGGCCGCCTGTTTCACTATATTTTTCCTGTGCCGGTCGGGGGCAGGGGCGGGGGCGCATTGCGTCGAGGTTCTCCCCCGCTGGCAACATCCCCCCGTGTGGCTTTGGTTGCTTTTCCTGAAAGCCAGTGCCAGAGGGCTTTCCAGTAGCTGCCCTCATACAGAAAAAATGAAAACATCGGGCCGCTATCGGTCGTGACCGTGATTGCGGGAAGGTAGGCGGCTGGTCCTTCCAGGAAGTTGCAGCTTGTGCAAAAGTGCCCCGGTAGCCCGAGGTAAATTGTCCTGAAGGTATATCCGCCGCATATCGGGCATTTTGAGGATGATGGGGCCGGCGCGGCGGCGCTTCTTGCGCACGTCACCTTCCGCCCCGGTCGATTGTGGATCGGGCAATTTCCGTCCTGAAGGAACATGTCCGGGTTCCCGCGCCAGCCGCTGCCGTGATGATTGTCGATGACGGGGCAGGTACAGCCAAGCCTCACGGCTTCAGGGCTTCCCGGGTTTGGCTGCTCTGTCTTCTCGTCCGCCATGATCATGCTTTTGCTCTCCTCTCTTTGCCGCGTCTCTCCGCAACATGTTGCGGAGATGCGTCACCATTTCCAGATGGTCAGGCGACGGATTGACGCAGAGCCTGTTGCGGCATTTGTGATCAATCTGCTTTTTGGGCGGAATGGGTCCGTGTTCGATAATGAACATGGTTCTGTGGACAGCGACGGTTGCTCCATCGAGCGACATGCGCGGATATCCAGCCCCGCGCCCCTGCTTCCCCGATCTTGGCCCTGTCCATATCCAGCAGCCCGTTTCCGGGTCCACGTGGACCCGGAGCATGATCTTCTGGCGGATTCTGGCTCTGCGCCCGGACATGGATTTGCCTCGTCAGAACGGGATGGGGTCATCAAGATCGGGCTGTTCTGCGGCGCCCGGCTCCGCGCCATAGGCGTCTTCGCTGTCGGGCGCGCCTCTGCCGCCGCCTGAACTGCTGAGCATGGTGAGGGTGCCATTAAAGGCGCGCAGCAACACCTCGGTGGTGAAGCGCTCTATCCCCGCATTGTCCGTCCAGCGGCGGGTGCTCAACTCGCCCTCGACATAGACTTTCATACCCTTCTTCAGATATTGCCCGGCGATCTTGACCAGGCCTTCATTGAAGATGACGACGCGGTGCCATTCCGTGCGTTCCTTGCGCTCGCCGGTGTTCTTGTCTTTCCAGTTTTCGCTGGTGGCGATGGAAAAAGTGGCGACGGAGCTGCCGCTTGTGGTGGTCCGCACATCGGGGTCAGCCCCGAGATTGCCGACGAGAATAACCTTGTTGACGCTGCCAGCCATTTCAGTCCTCCGTCTTTTTGAGCGCGTGGACACGCGCGACCATCTCGTTTGTCAGCGTGTCCCAGAAGCTTCCAGGCACCCATTCACGTCCGCGAACCTGATGGTCTGAAAGCACCTTGATCGCCGCCCTCAGCGCTGCGTTCCATATTTCTTTGTCGGACGAGAAAAAAGGGGGCGGGCAGGATGGTGTCCTAGTGTCGGCCATTTCAGTCCATTCCGATTGGCATTATGATAAGGATGCGGTTCGGGTCATCCGGGCTGTCGAAACGAAGGGGCTTTCCTACCCCTGCCGGGACGGAGAGGATGACTTTTTCGGTGGTCATCGCGTCGAGCGCGTCGATCAGATAGAAACCGTTCGCGCCGATCTCGACAGGTCCCGGGTCGCGGCTTGAGGCGACCGTTTCGGCGCCTGCGGTTCCGTCCGCTGTATTTCTGCTGGTGATCTGTATCTGGCCCTCATGTTCGCCAATAACGACCATGCTTTTTTTCTTGTCGGGCAGCGTCATGAGGCGGCGAAGGGCGGCGCGCAGTTCGGCGCGATTCATTTCTATGCCGTTTTTGTCCGCTTCCGGAATGACCCGATCCACGTCCGGGTAGATGGCCTCCACCATTTTCGAGGTGAGGGTAAAAGAGATTTTACCAAGCGTTCCGGCGACAAACATTTTCGCATCGCGGAAGGTGATGCGAACGGGGTCGTCCCCCCCCGTGGCGCGGATGATTTTGGCTGTGTCGGACGGGATAATAATGCTGTTCTTGCTCTTTGCCGCCTCCTTTTCAAGCAGGGCCTCCGCGCCCTCGCACTCGACGCTCGCGGCAGCAAGGCGATGGGTGTCCGTCGCCTCGAAGCGCAGCCGCCCGGAGGCGGCGCGGACATGAACACCGGTGAGAAAGTAATGGGTCTCCGCATCGCTCACCGCGAACTCGACGGAGAGTAGATATTCAAGGTCGGCGGGAGGGAGACTGAGCCATGCTTCTTCGCCGCAGGCGGCCGGCGGGGGAAAATCCACGGGGTCGAAGGAGGGAAAGCTGTAGCGGCTGCGGCCACCCTTGACTGTGGTTTTTTCGCGCCCGTCGCCCTCGACCGAGATTTCGGCACCATCGGCGAGCCCGTCAACCAGCGATTTAAGCCGCCTGAAATCCGCCGTGATCTGCCCCGCCTCATCAACCCGGGCGGGAAAGCTTACGTCGAGCCACTGGGTAAGGTTGCTGGTGGTGAGGGTGACCTGATCTTTTGCTGCCTGGATCAGCACATGGTCGAGGACCGGAAAGGCGCCGCTTTTCTGGGTTCGCGCTGCGACAGCCAGCGCGCGCGAAAAAATGGTCCGCTCAGCAAAGAAGCGCATCGGGCTGCTCCAGAATTTTGGTTGTGATGTCGGTGAGGAAGGTGTCGGTCGTCACGTCTTCCCCAACCAGATTGTCTAGCATCTGGCGGAAGGCGGCATCGAACAGCGCGCCGTTTATCGGGTGGGGATAGTGGTTCGCAGCGGTACGGAGGATATCGACGGCGGACCGGCGCAAGACCCCCCATCCATCCATGTAAGCGGCGCCATCATCGTCGCCCTCATCCTCGATCAAAGAATATCTAGCCTCACTCACGGCATCATCAATGGCGCGCTCGACGACAGCAAAGTCTGCGGCGGTGATGCAGCGCTTGCGCCATGCCTCGGCCCTCTCTGCGGGCGACTGGATAATGGTTTCGGTCATCTGACGCCTCCTGCGCCTGCGGGCAACATGTGGTCGAGGGCGGCGAGGAATTCCTGCTCCGCCTTTGGCCATGACCACGGGATGATGGGTCTGGTGAGGGGCTTGTGGATCAGGCCCCATGGGATTGAGGATGGCGCGAGCAGGTCGCGGGCTTCTGTCGCAAGCGCGACCATGTCGGCGCGCTTGACGGCATCCTCGATTTCATCGACCAGCGGGAAGAAAAGCCCGGCGGCCCGGTGGATCGCATGGGCCGCACGCGCCTCAAGCACCTCATAGGCGCTCATGCCGTTGCCGCGCTCATGCTTGAAGATGCTGAGCGCGAGTTTCACGGGCTGGGTCATGTCGCCAAAGGCGAATTCATGCGCATCATGCAGCAGGCCATAGAGCCGCCATTCGGGCGGCAATTGGCGGGCGACGATGATGGAGTGCTGGGCAACTGAATAATGGCTCAGCGTCGCGCCGTTGAAGCGGCAGATTTTTGCGAGATGATAGGCAATATCGCGCCAGTCCACATCCTCCGGCAGCGGGTGGAGCATGTCCCACGCCTTGCCAGATGCCGTCTGCATCCAGACTTTCGGAATCTCCCTCAATGCCCAGCACTCCTTTCGGCCAGACGGTCGAGCGCTGCATCAAGGGTGGTGACAATGAGTTTTTTTACATGCGGGCCGATGACCGCCGCATCGATGCCCCACGCCTCAACCCCTGACGCCGCCGCACTGTCGATCATGTCGGCAGCCACCAGCGTGAAAAGGTGCATGTGGCATAGGTGATCGAATTTCGTCCGCTGGATAATGAAGGCGAGAACCTGGTCGCGAATATCATCGGCCAGAGCGACAATGGCCTCGCGTTCACTGGTGGTGATTTTGCGGAGCGTGATGTTGCTCATTGCGCCTGCCCCCTCTTTGCGGCAAGGGCGTCGCCGGGGATGGAGAGGAGCGCGCCCGGAAAACGGGGGCCATCGAGCGGCAGCACCAGGTAGTTGCCCGCGCGGCGGTTGACGATGGTGCCTGACAGCGCAGCCCCGCCGGGCTTCGCCGTGGCGATGGTGACGGCATCGCCGATGCGGAATTGCTGGCCGGCCTGTTTGCGCCTGTCGCGCGCGCGGCGCGCTTGGGTGAGAGAGGTGATGTTTGTCATGTCCTGCCCTTCGCTGGGGAACCGGACCTGACGGGGGCGTGGAGGGTGGAGTGGGGCACGCTCCCGTCAGGTGCCGGGCC
>JAATFR010000045.1 GCA_015655095.1 Hyphomicrobiales bacterium
CGGCGGTTTTGGCGAGCGCGGCTCGGAGGGCAAGATTCGCGCGGCGGAATTCGCCCGCACCCGCAAGGTGCCCTATTTCGGCATCTGTTTCGGCATGCAGATGGCGGTGATCGAGGCCGCGCGCGATCTGGCCGGGATTACTGGGGCCAGCTCCACGGAATTCGGTCCGACCAATCAGCCCGTGGTCGGCCTTATGACCGAGTGGATGCGCGAAAACCAGCTTGAAATCCGCGCCTCCAATGGCGATCTGGGCGGCACCATGCGGCTTGGCGCCTATGATGCCCTCCTTGAAGAGGGCTCCAGGATCGCCTCGATCTACGGCACCACCCGGATCAGCGAGCGCCATCGGCACCGTTATGAAGTGAACATGTCCTATCGCGAATTGCTGGAAAAAGCCGGCATGTCATTCGCGGGCGTGTCGCCGGACGGGCTATTGCCGGAAACCATCGAGTTCCCGGATCACCCCTGGTTCATCGGCGTGCAATATCACCCGGAACTCAAGTCGAAGCCCTTCGCGCCCCATCCGCTGTTCCGCTCCTTCATCGAGGCGGCCCTGACCCAGAGCCGCCTCGTCTGAAGAGGGCCGCCTCGTCTGAGGCCAGTTGCGGAGTCAGACCGCCGCGCTCAACTGAATTTCGAGCTTCCAGTCGGGCAGCACGAGCGGGGACTGGACGCAGGCGCGGGCCGGGGGGTTCTTCTGGTCGACCCAGGCATCCCAGACCTTGTTGAAGGCGGCGAAATCGCCCATATCGGTAAGCCAGATAGTGGCGGTCAGGAGTTTCGATTTGTCGGTGCCCGCTTCCGCGAGCAGCGCGTCGATTCCGGCCAGCACCTGTTCAGCCTGTCCGGTGATGGACTGGCTGGCGTCCTTTGCCACCTGTCCGGCGAGATAGACCGTATTGCCGTAGACCACGGCTTCACTCATGCGGTGGTTCGAGCCAATTCTTCTGATCGTCATGTACCTGTTCCCTGAAATGCCCGCTTTGGGGCACGCTGGCATAGCAATCCGGGATCGCCGAGGCAACCCGGCGGACAACATGGGATTATCGTGCCCGAATGCTATATATAAGGCCCGAATATTCCTGAGGCCTTCGAGTGAGGTAGACCATGCCCGCCAACGCGACCGTCAAGCTCGGTTCGATCGAGATCGCGAACGACAAGCCCTTCACCCTGATTGCGGGGCCATGCCAGCTTGAAAGCCGCGATCATGCCTTCGATATGGCCGGCGCCATTCAGGAGATCACCCGGCGGCTCGGCATTCCCTTCATTTACAAGACCTCCTACGACAAGGCGAACCGCACCAGCGGCAACTCGAAGCGCGGCCTCGGGCTTGAGCTTTCGCTGCCGATCTTCGAGGACATCAAGCGTGAGTTCGGCGTGCCCGTGCTGACCGACGTTCATGAGCGCGACCAGTGCGCGGAGGTCGGCTCTGTTGTCGATGTGCTCCAGATACCGGCTTTCCTGTGCCGCCAGACCGATCTGTTGGAGGCGGCGGCGCACACGGGCAAGGTGGTCAATGTCAAAAAGGGCCAGTTCCTCGCGCCCTGGGACATGAAAAACGTGATCGCGAAAGTCGTCGATGCGGGCAATCCCAATGTGATGGCGACCGAGCGCGGTGTCAGTTTTGGCTATAACACGCTTGTCAGCGACATGCGGGCGATCCCGATCATGAAGGAGCAGTGCGCCTGTCCCGTGGTGATCGACGCGACCCATTCGGTCATGCAGCCGGGCGGGCAGGGCGCGGTGTCGGGCGGCGACCGGCGCATGGTGCCGGTGATCGCGCGCGCGGCCGTCGCCATCGGGGTTGCCGCCGTCTTCATGGAAACCCATCAGGACCCGGACAATGCCCCTTCCGATGGCCCCAACATGGTGAAGCTCGCCGATCTGGAAAAGCTGTTGGCCACACTCAAGCAGTTTGACGAACTTGCCAAGGCGGCCTGAGCTCGACGGCTTTGCCCGGATTGTGTCGCAACGGTTTGTTAAGCCCTTTGGATATGTTTTCGATTGCCTTAATATCGCGAAGGGCTGTCGTCAGTTCATGAATTGAGATGAGAGAGGCGTTTTGGGTAGTCGATATTACAGAAAATCAGGCTCCACCCCCCAGGCGGATGAAGACGAAAAGGCGGAGTTATCCTGTCTTTCAGAACAACCGGAAGAGCTCCAGCAAGGGGACGGAGTCTCGGAAGCCCTTACAAAATACTATGATGAAATCGTCGAAGAGACTCCGCCTGACCAGCATATCGATCTGATAAATCAGCTTGGCAAGGACGAGAACTGAAGCAGCCCGTGGCTGCTAGCCCCGCCCGCGATAGGGTGCCACGCCCTGATCCGGCACCCACACACCCTCGGGCGTTTCGCTGGTCTGCCAGAATACGTCGATCGGAATGCCGCCGCGCGGATACCAGTAGCCGCCGATGCGCAGCCAGCGCGGTGAAAGCGTTTTGATGAGACGCTTGGCGATGGCGATGGTGCAATCCTCGTGAAAGGCGCCGTGATTGCGGAACGACTGGAAATAGAGCTTGAGCGATTTCGATTCGACCAGCCATTTGTCCGGCACATAATCGATGACGAGATGGGCGAAGTCCGGCTGGCCCGTTACCGGGCAGATCGAGGTGAATTCCGGTGCCGTAAAGCGGGCCAGATAGTCCACGTCCGGGTGGGGATTGAGCACCCGCTC
>JAATFR010000338.1 GCA_015655095.1 Hyphomicrobiales bacterium
AACATGGCGAAGATGCTGGCATCGGAAGCCTCCTGGTTTGCCGCTGACATGTGCCTGCAAACCCATGGGGGTTTCGGCTTTGCCGAGGAATATGACATCGAGCGCAAGTTCCGCGAGACGCGCCTCTATCAGGTCGCACCGATTTCGACGAACCTTATCCTTTCCCATGTTGGCACTCATGTGCTCGGCATGCCGAAGTCCTTCTGATGGGCGGGCCTTTAAAAGACATTCTCGTCGTGGCGCTGGAGCAGGCCGTTGCCGCGCCGTTCTGCACCTCGCGGCTGGCGGATGCCGGTGCGCGGGTTATCAAGGTCGAGCGCGCGGATGGCGATTTCGCGCGCGGCTATGATCATGTCGCCCATGGTGAAAGTGCCTATTTTGTCTGGCTCAACCGGGGCAAGGAATCCCTCGTTCTCGACATCAAGGAGGAGGCTGATCGGTTTATCCTTGAGCGGATGATCGACAAGGCTGATGTCTTTATCCAGAACCTTGCGCCCGGAGCGGCCGCCAGAGCAGGTTTCGGTGCTGAAGCACTGAGGGCGCGCAATCCTCGTTTGATCTGCTGCGATATTTCCGGCTATGGAGAGGAAGGCCCCTACCGCGACATGAAGGCCTATGACTTGCTGGTACAGTGTGAAACGGGCCTTGCCTCGGTTACAGGAACGCCGGACGGGCCGGGGCGCGTGGGGGTCTCCATCGCCGACATCGCCTGTGGCATGTATGCCCATGCGGCGATCCTGCAGGCGCTTTATGCCAGGGAGCAGACCGGTGAAGGGGCCGCCCTTTCCATATCGCTTTTCGATGCGCTGGCGGACTGGATGACGGTGCCGCTGCTGCATCAGGAATATGGCGGTAAGGCGCCCTTGCGCGTTGGCCTCAATCACCCTTCCATTGCGCCTTATGGCGCCTATGCCGCCGGGGATGGCCGGCAGGCGGTACTCGCCATTCAGAACGAGCGCGAATGGCGGAGTTTCTGCGCCATTGTGCTGAAAAAGGATAATCTCGCCGACGATCCTCGCTTCTCAAGCAACAGCGCCCGGGTGGCGAACCGCCCTGCGCTTGATGCCGAAATCAAGAATGTCTTCCGGCATCTGACATTGGCGGACGTGACCGGCAGGTTAGACGAGGCGAAAGTCGCCTGGGGTGCGGTCAATTCAGTGGCGGATCTCTCGCGCCATCCGCAATTGCGCCGGGTTGACGTTGAAACCGGTAGCGGTTCGGTCAATCTTGTCGCGCCGCCCGTGCGCTGGCGGGGTGAACCGTTTGAAGCCCGTGCCGTGCCGGATCTGGGTGGCGACAGCGAACGGTTGCGAAAGGAGTTTGGCTGATGGATGCCGGGCAACTGAAAGCATGGATCGGGCGCACGGAAACCCTGACGGAACATGCGGACAGGAGCGTCTATGCGCGTCTTGCGGCCCTGCTTGATTATCCGGCGTTGGATCAGGTGTTTGCCCCTGCAGGCACAATGCCGCTGCTCGGGCACTGGCTGAATTTCCTGCCGACGGCAAGGCAATCTGAAATCGACAGGGACGGTCATCCTTACAGGGGAGGGTTTCTTCCCCCTGTGCCGCTGCCGCGGCGCATGTGGGCTGGAGGCCGTCTCACATTTATCCGCACCGCTGCCGACAACGGCAGGCTGACCCGCCATTCCACTATTCTTGATGTGGTCGAGAAAACAGGCTCCTCCGGGCTCATGGTCTTTGTGACCGTGCGTCATGAGATTTCGGACGAGGCGGGCCTTGTCCTGAGTGAGGAGCAGGACATTGTCTATCGCGATATGCCGGCTGTGGGTTCGACGCCCAGGCCTGCTCCCGCCCCTGAAAAGCCGCGCGTGCCGGATGCCACCCGAAGCGTCATGCCTGATCCGGTGCTGCTGTTCCGCTATTCGGCGCTGACTTTCAACGCGCATCGCATTCACTATGACCGGGACTATTGCCGCGATGTCGAAGGTTATCCGGGGTTGGTCGTTCATGGTCCCCTGATCGCGACGCTGCTGCTCGATCATTTTCGCCGCGAGACGCCGGGTGTGGAGATTGCAGGCTTCAGTTTCAGGGCACAGCGGCCATTGTTCGATGGTGCACCTTTCGCGCTCTGCATGGCCCGGACCGGGACGGGTGCCGATTTGTGGAGCGAGGACAGCACAGGCCATGTCACCATGACAGCCAGGCTGGAGGTGCGCCCATGAGCTTTTCCACGCGATAGATGGCGCGATGTCGATCTGCCTGTTGTCTCGCGCGCGCGACGTATTCTGGCCTGTTGATCTACTAAAAGGGTTTTCCTATGTCCGATGACAAGAATACACGTCCGAAAAGCTATATCAGCACGCACACGAACGAGGCGATCTACGTTCGGGACGCGAGTTTGGTGGATGAACTGATCGGCAAGGTCAGCTTCACCGACATGATCTTTTTCCATGTCATGGGCCGTCGTCCCACCCGCGCCGATACCGTCATTCTCGATGCGGTTCTGGTCACGTTGATGGAGCATGGCTTCACGCCCAGCGTTATTGCCACGCGCATGATCGCCATGTCCTCGCCCGAGGCCTTGCAGGCCGCCGTGGCGGCGGGTCTGCTGGCCGTCGGCAGCCAGTTTGTCGGCACCATGGAAGAGGCAGCCACAGTTATTCAGGAAATTCTGGAAGCGCCGGAAGGGGTCGATGCCCACGCCCGCGTGGTCGCCCAGCGGTTCCGCACGGAAAAGAAACCCTTGCCGGGCTTCGGTCATCATCTGCATCGGCCGGATGATCCGCGCACGCCGCGCCTGTTCGAGGTGGCCCGCAGCGTCGGCGTGCCGGGCAAGCATATCGAGGCGCTGCAAGCCTTGTCGCGTCACGTCGACGAGGTCTATTGCCGCCATATCACCATCAACGCCACGGGCGGCATCGCGGCCATTCTGGGTGAAATCGGCATCCCGGCGGAGATCATGCGCGGCATGGCCGTGATCAGCCGCTGCGCGGGCCTTGTCGGCCATATCCGCGAGGAACAGGCGCTGCCCACGGGCCGCAAGCTCTGGGATCACGTCGAGCACTATGTGGAATATGTAGGCGAAGCGCCGTTCAAATCCTGAAAACCGGGGATTTGTTTTCTCCCCGTTCCCGGCTATCGGGAGCGGGGAGTGAGCGTTGAAATCAGAAGAAGATGGCGACGTTCTGACGCGCGACGAGGATGGGCGCGCCATCGGCATTCCATATGTTCATGGCCTGGCTGGAATAGCCCTCCTGCGCCGTCTCGGCGACGCTGCGGATCAGCCATCTGCCGTCTGTCGTCGAAGGCTTGTCCGTCAGCATGTCGATGGTCCAGGTCATGGTGCTGATCGGGGCCGGGGCTGAGAACAGGACCATGGCGGCAGGTGGTGGCGCATCAGCCAGCGCTACCAGAGCCACTGCATTGTCAGGCGTATCCGCATCGCGATGGCGGAACCAGAGTAGAAGCTCAGGATCGGCGCCCGGCGTCATGGGGCGGGCGCCCCCGGCCATCCGGGATTCGAAATGCTGGGAGAAATTGGGGGCCGGGCGATCACCAAAGAAAGAGGGACTCTTGTCCCAGCTGGTGACGGCTGGAGCGGGTATTGTCTCATGA
This sequence comes from Hyphomicrobiales bacterium, assembly GCA_015655095.1. Classification (GTDB taxonomy): domain Bacteria; phylum Pseudomonadota; class Alphaproteobacteria; order Parvibaculales; family Parvibaculaceae; genus JAATFR01. The sequence continues at coordinate 3,579 of JAATFR010000338.1, forward strand.
TCGAGCGCGGAGGACCGTGGCGCTCCAAAGCATAGGATTGCCCGGGTCGCGAGGCCCGCCTCGCCGGTGACGTCGACACCCATGAAAACAGTGGACTTGCCTTTGCGCAGCACGGAAGGGGTGATGGTGAGTTGCCCCGCGGCTGGACCGATAAAGGAGAACTGCCCGGTCCGTAGCGCCGGCAGTTCGGGGGCATATCGCATGGTGGCCTCAAGGCAGAGGGCGGCGGAAAGCCCTCCATAGGCGG
>JAATFR010000431.1 GCA_015655095.1 Hyphomicrobiales bacterium
GCCGGGAAACCATGCGTCACGAAGGTGATCTCGTCTGCCGCATCCCCTGCAATCTTCAGAATGCCCGCATCGTCGAAACCATCCGTTCCCATGAAGGGGATAGTCAGCCCCGCCGACTTGAACTGCCGGGGGAAAACCCCGCCATCGGGAACGATAAAACCACCAAAGATCACGTCGGGCTTGGGGTTCATCGCCTCGACTTCAGCAAGCTGCGCACGGTAATCTGAAAGCCCGGTGTTGAAATTGATGCGCTTGAGCACCTTGCCGCCAAGCTTTTCAAAGGCCTGCCCGAAATACTCAGGCGTCATCAGACCATAGCTGCCAACGTCATGCGTAATCATCAGAACGGCAGTCTTGTAGCCTTTCTTGATGGCGTATTGAGCGGCAAGAGCGGCAGACATGTTATCGCTGTAGGGGATCAGATAGCCATTCTCAGGCGCCGCCTGTGGAAACTGTGCCTGGGTCGAAGCAACGGAGAGCACCGGAATGCCCATGGGCAGGGCCAGCATGGCAATAGGGATGGACGTGTCGTCCGACGGAGGAGAAAGAATGGCCGTCGCCTTGAGATCGATCAGCTCCTGGCCCGCGGTCGCGGCCACGGCCGCATCGCTCTTCATATCGCGGGCTTCAAGGCGCAGCTTCCTGCCGAGCACGCCGCCTGCATCATTGAGGCGGTCCACCTCGCATTTTGCGCCATCGACGCTGTCGTAAGGCGCATACATGCCCGTCATCGCTGCGGCATAGCCGATGACAATATCATCATCGGCCGCATATGCCGTCATTGGGGCAAGCGTCGTACTGATCATGCCCGCCACAGCCGCCAGAGCCCAGATATTCTTCATCATCCCTGTTTCCAACTCCACTTGATGACAACCACGCACGTGGCAGCGTTAGTTCGAGGCCTTGCGACCGAGGTAAACTTCAATGACCCGCTCATCGTGGCGGACTTCGTGGGGAAGACCGCTGACAATGACCTCGCCAAGATGCATCACATAAATCCGCTCGCTCACCTCCATGATGAAGCGCAGATCATGGTCAATGACGATGACGCCACAACCGAAACGGTCCCGAATGGCCTGCACCGACCCGATCAGGGCTTTTGACTCCTGTTCGTTCATGCCGGCAGCTGGCTCATCGAGAAGCACAACGTGGGGAGAGAGAGCCAGAGCGCGCGCAATTTCGACGCGCCGCTGATGACCATAAGGCAGCGTTCCAGCCTTAAGCTCCGCCATCGAATGAAGATCAAGCAGGCTCAAAATCTCATCGATGTCGTGAACCTTGCGGCCATCACGATTATTCTTGGAAGTAACCTGCGCCACCTCGATATTCTGGCGGACGGTCAGGCGTTTGAAGAGGCGAATATTCTGAAATGTACGGGCGATGCCGCCCCGCGCGCAGTTCTCGGGCGAACCCGCTTTCAACTGCTTCCCTGACAGGTGGACCGTGCCGCTATCAGGCGTAAGAACCCCTGAAATGAGGTTCATCAATGTTGTCTTGCCCGCACCATTGGGACCGATCAGGCCGACAACCTCGCCAACCCGGCAATGGAGCGACACGTTCTGGACGGCATAGACGCCACCGAACTTCTTGCTTAGCCCCTCAATGACAATCGCCTCCGCCTCGGCCTCATCCCCGCCCGGGGCTTTACTGGAAACCATGGCATGATCTGTCCAGTCCACTGGCCTTTCGGCAAGATCGGCTAACGCGTTCACTAGGCACCCTCCAAGCAACACTCATCAACACGAACCGGCATGGCTCAGCCAACCCGTCCTCACAATCCGTCCTGGTTTTCTCCCTGAAAGTCCGGGGTCTGCCTGCCCCGTTTTCGATCACTAAAGACTATGACCGTATTTTGAGCACGTAACTCCATCAAAAGGAGGATTAGTCCGGGCCCGGCCCTCTGGTTACGCTTGCGACCATGTTGTCGGAAGCGCCTTGTTCCGAGGCGCCAATTGCCGGGACAACCCCCATCCAGACGGCCGTAGACCTGTCGAGACATGTTTGCCGGCCGCAGCCGTCAAGGAGTGCTAAGCTTGCTCAAGAATGATATATCCACCTTGGCCGTCGATCACTGCATTTTTTCAATTATCGACAAGGCGGTTGTAGAAGAGAACGGCCCGCGCATCGTTGCCAGCGGGTCGGGACTTACCATCACCGACGGGGCCGAGCGTTCCTATACCGACATGGTCGGCGGCTATACGCGGCCCAATTCGCTGGGCTACGGCAATGAGGAAATCGCTCGGGCCTATTATGATCAGGCCTGCAAGATGCACTATGCGGGCACCGTCGACATCGTGACCGGCCCCATGGTGGAGCTGGCACAGACCCTGACCGAGCTGACCCCGGGCGCCCTGTCTCGAGCCTTCTTCACCAGCGGCGGCTCTGAAGCGGTCGAATCGGCAATCAAGATCGCCAAGCATTACCAGCAGGGCAGCGGCCGCAAGCCCCACGCCTACAAGATCATTTCCCGCTGGAACGCCTATCATGGCGCGACCGCCGGGGCGATGTCGCTGACCAACCATCTGACCGTCGCCCAGTCGCCCGATCCGCGCCTGCCGGGCGTGAGCTTCATTCCGAACCCCCAGTGCTATCGCAACCCGTTCGGCATGAGTGAAGATGATTATTTCACTTTCTGTGCCGACTATCTGGAGCAGCAGATCCTGCATGAAGGGCCGGAACTGGTCGCCGCCTTCATCGGCGAGCCGATAATGCAGGCCAATGGCGCACAGATACCGAGCAAGGCCTACTGGCAGCGCGTGCGCGACATCTGCACAAAATACGGCGTGCTGCTGATCATGGATGAGGTGATCTGCGGCTTTGGTCGGACGGGCACCTGGTTCGCAGCGGAGCATTTCGGCATCGAGCCCGACATTCTGACCATGGCCAAAGCCATGACTGCCGGCTATGCCCCCATGGGCGCCGCCATGACGACGCCCGAGATCGCCGACGCCATCCCGCATTTTCGCCATGTCCACACCTACAGCGGTCACGCCGCCAGCGCGGCTGCGGCCCTGGCCACCATTGCCATCAAGAAGCGGGGCGGGCTGATCGAAAAGGCGCTTGATAATGGCGTCTATTTCCAGTCCGAACTCAAGGCAGCGCTCGGCGACAACCCGGTAGTTGGCCAGATCCGCGGTCTTGGGCACTGGCACGCGATCGACTTCACCTCGGACCGCGCCACCAAGGCATTGCCGAACCCGGAAATGGTCAGCGCGATCGTCAACGGCATTAAGCAGCGCGGCATCCTCGTCGGCGCGGCCGGCACCTCCATGGAGGTGGCGCCAGCCCTCATCGCCACGCGCGAGGACTTTGACCGGACGGTATCTGCTACCGTCGAAGCCATCGAAGACGCCGCCGCCCGGTTCGGTCTCGCGACCGCCGCCTGAAGGCGGCCAAGGAGTAGTAGAGAATGACACGCCGCAAGACCGCAATCGTCTCCGGTGGCCTGGGTGTGATCGGCCGCAATCTGGTCGATCACCTGACCGCCACGGGGGACTGGGATGTGATCGCCCTGTCGCGCCGGGCCCCGGATTTCGAGACCCCGGCCCGTTTCGTCTCGATTGATCTTCTCGATCCGGCCGCAACGCTCGAAACGATCCGTACCCTTGGCCCCATCAATTATGTTTTCCACGCGGCTTATCAGGAACATGCCGACCCGGCAGCCCAGGTCGAAGCCAATACAGCGATGCTGCGCAATCTGGTGACAGCCGTTGAGACAGCCTCTCCCTCTCTGGAGCGGGTCGTCCTTTATGAGGGTGCGAAATATTACGGCGTCCATCTGGGCGCTTTCCCGACTCCCGCGCTGGAGAGCGATGCCCGGCATATGCCGCCCAACTTTTATTATAATCAGGAGGACTGGCTAAAGGCCGCCGCGGAGGGAAAAAAATGGGACTTCCTGGTGCTCAGGCCCGATGTCGTCTGCGGTTTTGCCCTCGGCAGCCCGATGAATTTCCTGATGGTGCTCGGTGTCTATGCCGCCATCTGCCGCGAGCTTGGCCTGCCCATGCGCTTTCCGGGCACCCAGGAGTGCTACAACCGGCTGGCGCAGGTAACAGACGCGGGCCAACTCGCCCGCGCCTCCGTCTGGGCTGTGGAAAAGGCCCCTGCGGGGGAAGCCTATAATCTGACCAATGGCGATGTTTTCCGGTGGAACCGGATGTGGCCCGCCCTGGCCGCAAGCTTCGGCCTTGAACCGGGCATGCCCCAGACCATCAACCTGATCGATATGATGAAGGACAAGGGGCCGGTCTGGGACAAGATCGTCAGCAAGCACGGCCTTGTGCCCGGAAAATTCGAGCAGATCGTCGCTTGGGGATTTGGAGACTTCGTCTTTCGCTGCGACTTTGACGTCGTCTCCAGTACCACAAAAATCCGGCAAGCCGGTTTTCAGGACATTGTCGATAGCGAAACAATGTTCCAGAGCATGTTCGCGGAACTCAAGCGCCGCAAACTTCTGCCCTGAACACCAACTCAGGAGATCACGGCAATGGCCGTGATCTCCACGAGCTGGGCGGGATGGACGAAGCCGCTGACGGCGATGGTGGTGCTGCACGGGTGATGATCGCCCAGCCACGGCCCGATGACGGCCTCAAGAGCCGTCATGAAGCCCGTTATGTCGGTCGTATAGAAAGTCCAGCTCGCCAGATTCTTGCGGCTCAACCCTTCGGACTTGAGGCAATCATCGATCACCCGGAGTACAAAAGCCACCTGCGCGGCCATGTCTCCTTCGCCGACGAGTACCATGTCCGTCAGTCCTCCCTTCAGGGGTGCGACGCCGGAAAGATAGACCGTGTCGCCTGCACGCGCGATCTGCGAGAAGGCGAGAGTCGAAAAGACTTCAGGCGCGAAGTAGTCAATTTCGGGGGAACTTGTTTTCAGCATTCCGGATATTTCCTGTTAATCACTCGTGTCACTGACCGACTTCCTCAAGGAAGCTGCTGGCCGAATCCTGTTTCCCTGCGGTCTTCTCCATATGCTCGATGCCGAAGCTCGTGCGCTCCTCGGGTCTGTGCAGCACCCACATCGGATCTTCCGCATCCCCCACATAGCCAAGTGCGAAGCAGCCGAGCTGATAGCCCATCACCTTCAAAAGATCCTCAGGCAGGGTCCGTGCGATTTCCAGCGGCGTGGAAAGATACTGGTTTTCTTCCTGACGCACCCAGCCGACGGCATAGGTGATGTTGATCGCCTGCCGGACCTTGTCAGACCGGTTTTCACCCGCGCCGTGATAAATCTTGCCGGTATAGAACAGGGCCGAACCTCGCTTCATCGCAGCCTGAATGCTCTGGTCGCGGGGATATTTCTGGTCCCCCGCAACGAGATGGCTGCCGGGCACGACGTGAGTTGCGCCATTTTCAATGGTGAAGTCAGTGAAGGCCCACAGAATGTTGCACTGGACCTCATAATCGAGGGGGAACTTGAAAAAATCCCAGGCCAGCTCATCACGATGCAGGGGTTGGGCGGGAGACCCCGGGAACACGCTGATGATCTGTGTCAGGTGAAGGCGCATGGTCGTGGCCTTCTCAAGCCACTTGTCGGCGACTGCAATGGCAAGCGGGTTCATCACCAGGTCACGCGCGGCAGACGAACGCGCGATCATCGCGCCGGTCCGCTTCGTCAACTTGCCCAGCATATTGTCGATACCGAACGGCGACGCCTCGATATAAGGCCCCATTTCATCGGCAATGCTATCCATAAGCGACGCCGGCACCAGTTCATCGACGATACAATAGCCGTGCTCACGCAGCGCCGCCGTAACATCCTCCATCGTGCTGTTTGACGGCAGATGAACAGCTTCCATGACATGCACCTCCTGTTGGAATTTAGCGCCAAGTCTCAGGCCAGTGCGGACAGGAAGAAATCCACCTTCCGATGGACTTGCCTCCGCCATGGCTATCTCTAGTATCCCGCCCGGAGACCGAACCATGAAACAACAGGATTTTCAGACGGGCACATGGCTGAACAAGCCGGCGACGTCGCGCCTCTCCGGGGGTGAACTCACCATAACGACAGATGCCAACACTGATTTCTGGCGCGATACCTTTTATGGTTTTCGCCGGGATAGCGGTCACTTCCTGGGTTTCGAGGCAGCAGGGGATTTCACAGCGGAAGTCCGACTGCGGGGAGATTTCCAGCAACTCTACGATCAGGCCGGACTTCTGGTCCGGATCGACGAGACCGTCTGGTGCAAGGCAGGCGTGGAATATAATGATGGGGTGATCTGTCCGGGCGCCGTGGTGACCAGAGGTCAGTCGGACTGGTCGATCAGCCAGATCGACATGGATTACAGTGACTTCTGGCTCAGGGTGACTGTCGCGAAGGGCGCATTGCAGGTCCGGATTTCACAAGACCGGACCCTCTGGCAGCTGCTCCGCCTCTCGCCCTTTCCGGTAGCGGACCGCTATCTGGTCGGGCCGATGTGCTGCACGCCCGAGCGGGCCGGCCTTGAGGTCACTTTCAGCGAGCTTGCAATCGGTCCTGCTCTTGCGCAGGGACTTCACGACCAGTCATAAACGCCGCTACTATTGTGCTCAAACCGACCAGGCAAAGCGGAATTTCCGGGTCACATCCTCCAGCGAGGTGTTGCCGTATGTCCGCATCTCGTGACGGCGGACGGCGACAAGCGCATCAAGCAACATGTCACCCAGCGCACCCCGGGCCAGAGACGAGTTTTCCAGCGCTTCCAGCATCTCTCCCTGTGTCGGGGGAAGCTGGCTGATACCGAGGGCGGCACGCTCCTCATGGGACATTTTAACCGGATCGTTCCCCACTTCATCGGGGAGGCTCATATCCCGGGCAAGCCCATCAAGCGCCATCGTCAGAACTGCTCCTGCCGCAATGTAGGGATTGGCCGAGCCGTCGATACATTTGACCTCCATATTGGCCCCATGCGGATTGCCGCTCGTTGCCGCACAGAAGCGTACCGCCGCTTCCCGGTTCTCCATGCCCCAGCACGCATAAGCGCCTGACCAGTGGCCGGGCTGCAACCGCATGGGAGAAAGCAGGGAAGGCGCCAGCAAGCCCACAAGCTCGGGCAAGCCGGAGACAACACCGGCAATGATGGCGCCGCCTTCGCGCGAAATGCCGTGAGGCCCCTCATGTCCTGAAAAAAGCGGCTGGCCATCCCGCGTGAATGAAAAATGCAGATGCGCGCCATTGCCCACCCCGTTTGCGAAGGGAACCGGGGAGAAGGAGACAAGCAGCCCGTGGCGGCGAGCCGCCCGGCCCAGCAATATCTTCGCCAGCGCCAGCTTGTCGGCAGCCTGCAATGGCAGCGCCGGGGAGAGCGACAGCTCATACTGGTGCGCGCCATATTCGGCGTGAAGCTGTTCAAGCCCCAGACCGGCATTGCCGAATGCCGCCTCGACATCGAAGAGGAACCCTTGAACGTCAAGCTCCGGCCCGACGCCATATGACTGCCAGTCATCCCGCAACGGCCCTTCCGCGGGGATCAGGGAAAACTCAAGCTCGCCTCCCGCAAGCATATCGAGGCCCAACGCTTCCAGCCTGCCCTGCTGCTGGCGCAGAAAGGCCCGCGAGCACCAGGCTGTCGGTTCGCCATCCTGACCGAACACATCAGCAGGGGCCCAGGCCAGGCCGCCCTCCAGTTCGACCAGTGCGCTCAAATCCGCCCTCAGCCTTTCATCGCCGATGGCTGTGAAATCCGGTGTCCATGCAACTTCATTGTCTATGCAGAAAACACCCCAGGTGCTGGACGCGCCAAGCCCCGCAAGATGGACGCTCTTCAGCCGGGCAACAGGCACCTGCTTGCCGCGTATGACACCAGCCGAGTCGACGATGGAAGTAAGAAGCAGTTTCACGCCCCCGGCCTCCAGCCCTTCCTTCATCGCCTCGATTTCGGTTTGCGACAGAATACGCATCGCATCTGACCTCTTCATGCCAAGAACAGTCTTTGTTGAAAGTTCCCTTGCAATACCAGGGCCGGTCCGGTTTTGATATGCAGAGGAAAGACACTGCCATGAGCCAGTCTATTTAATCACGGATAGAATGGCTGTACGCGTTCCATGTTCGAGTAAGGAGTACCAATGAGCCAGCCGCTGAGCCGCGACGTCCCTGTCCATCCCCCGCATGCCACCCTTCTTTTCATCGATGTGCAGAACTTCGCCGCCCATCGCGAAGGGGGTGAATTCAAAGGGGCGACGCCCGAAGCATTCGAAGCTCAGTATGGTCCCTTCTTTGAGGAAATAGAGAACCGCACCATTCCCGCCATGCAGCGCCTTCAGGCAGGCTGCCGCAAGGCCGGAATCGAAGTGATGTATACGGTGATTTGCAGCCTGACCAAAGATGGCCGCGACCGCAGCCTTGATTACAAGATCACCGGCTTCAATGTTCCCGCAGGCTCATGGGACGGCAAGGTACTGGACGCCATCGCCCCCGGCGATGACGAGATCGTGCTGCCGAAAACATCTTCCAGCGTATTCATCTCCACCAATATCGATTACCTGCTCCGCAATCTGGGGACCCGATATCTGATCCTCAGCGGCTTCCTGACCGACCAGTGCGTGGAAAGCGCCGTTCGCGATGCCTGCGATCTGGGCTATCTCGTCACGCTTGTGACAGACGCCTGCGCCACCATGAGCGCGGAGCGGCAGCAGAATTCACTGAAGGCCATCAAGGGCTATTGCCGCCAGATCACCGCCGATGAATTCCTCGCCGAGCTTGGCTGAAACAGGAAAAGGCTGTCGATCAAGCGATCGGCCCTCTTTTGCGATGTTCCGATATTAAGCCTCTTCATTGATCGGCCCCGGCCCTTATTTGCAAATAATTATCAATAGAACTATTTTGTGCTCCAGCCTTACAACAAAGCCGCATGGGCAGACGAGCCACGACCAGAAACTCATTAATTTAAAGAACTGATATTCCACATGATCCATCAAATGTTTCGTGAAATTGTCCGCTCCATCACTTTTGGCCGGAAGCGCCGGTCAATTCATCGCCAGGCGATCCGCAGCAAGGAGGGAACGCTGCAAGATTTTGGCAGCGGCTATCTCCTCACCGACGTCCAGCAGTTCAACACGACCGGCCCTGCCGGCGACTATGTAGTCTTCGTTGTATTGCCTGCAGCCCCTCCTCCGCCCGAGGGCTATCCGGTTCTTTATCTTCTCGATGGCAACGCCTGCATCGCCGGCGCGGCAGACGCATTGCGGCTCCAGGCCCGGTTCTACGAAGAAGCGCGCATGGAGCCGCTGATTATCGTGGCAGTCGGCTATCCCGGCACTGCCCCCATCGACATGGGTCGCCGCGCCTATGACTACCTGCCCGCACATACATCCCGAAAGCTGGGCGACCGTTTCATGCAGGGCGCGCCTTGGCACCAGCCGGGCGGCGCTGACAGTTTCCTCGACTTTCTGAGCGGAACCCTGCGCACAGGGCTTGCAGCCCGCTATCCGATAGATATCAACCGCCAGATATTGTGCGGCTCCTCATTCGGCGGCTTTTTCACGCTCTATGCGCTGCTGACGCGGCCGCGGTCATTCAGCAAATATGCGGCCATCAGCCCCTCATTGTGGTGGGACGACAGCCGGCTGATAAAGGATGCCCCGGCGATGGCACTAAGCCTGCCTCGCGACCTTGAGACAGACGTGTTTCTTGCAGTAGGAGATGATGAAATCCCCAGCAGGCCAGATATCAGCGAAAAAATGAGAGCTGATACGCAGCACATGGCTGAATATCTTGCCAGCCTTGACATTGAAGGACTGTCCGTCGAACACCGCCTGCTCGCAGGCGAAAACCATTTGTCGGCCTTCATGACCGTGTTCTCCGCCATCCTGCGGTTTTCAACGGCAAGAAAAGCCAATCCATAGCAGCCAGCGCAACATATCCATCTCAGATACTGGCTGGGGCGGGAGGATTCGAACCTCCGCATGGCGGAATCAAAATCCGCTGCCTTACCACTTGGCGACGCCCCAATGCTTCGCGCCCCCAAGGGGCGGCCAGGCTGACTGGAAGGGGCGCAACATACCTACATCACAGCCATACCGCAACGGGGAGTCCATCGCGTTCCACAGCCTATTTCGCCCTTGCCGCCACAGGCCGGGACAGCTATAACCCCGGCTCACTTGGGCACGGAGTGTGGCGCAGCCTGGTAGCGCACCTCGTTCGGGACGAGGGGGTCGGA